>NZ_KV808690.1:58669-153685 GCF_001812365.1 Anaerococcus sp. HMSC065G05 | reverse complement strand
CGAAGCTTACGTAATGGTAATAGTGAAAAAGGCTGTTAAAAAAGAAAATAGTCAAGATAAATCTTCTAGCAAAAAGGCTATAAAGAAAAAGGAGAATTCTAAAAATAAAATAGAGGAAAAACCTTCTTTAAAACCTTCTGTAAATGAGAAAAAATATCCTGATAAAAATGAATCGAATAAAGATTCTGGTAATAAAGAGTTAGAAAAAACTGAAAAAGAAAATAGTGAAAATGAAAAAGATTCTCTCAAAATTCAAAGCACAAAAAACTCTCAATTGCCCCCTTTAGAAAAAAATAAAGAGGAAATTATCATTGATGAAAGTAAAAATCCTACACAAAAGGAACAATAAGCTTATGAAAATAGAAAGGAGAATAAGATGACTTTAATTACTGGAATTTTGTTTACTATAATTTTTTATAGTTTAACTAAGGATTTGATTAAAAAATATCCTGTCATATTTTATCTAGGAATATATGCTTGGACAGGATTTGTAGTTTATTATTATAATATGGGGTTTGATAGAAATTTCCCTACTTGGTTTAATGAATATTTTATGAAGATATTTTCAAGGGGGATATTTGCTACAGCTTCATTTATGATAGTGATGTTTTTAGGGACTATTACAAAACATAATGATTTTTCAAAAAAATTGATGGCAATTCGTGGAGAAATGTCTATAATGGCAAGCTTATTAGTTTTTAGCCACAATATAATATTTGGTTTGCGTTATTTCCCAATTCTTTTTACAAATCCTAGCTCTATGCCTCAAAGACAATTAATAGCATCAATAATAACAATATTTTTATTGTTGATGCTGATTCCTCTTTTTGTAACTTCTTTTAAGACAGTTCGTCGCAAAATGAAAGCTAAAAGTTGGAAAAATTTGCAAAAAATGGCATATCCATTTTTCATAGGAATATATGTCCACGTTATGGTGTTATATTCTTCGAATTGGAAAGAAAATATGGTAGGAGTGGTTATATATACGCTTATATATTTGGCTTATATAATCCTAAGATTAAGAAAAAGAAATATAAAAATGCAAAAATCATTGGCAAAATAAAAATAAAAAATCCTCAAAATGAATTTAATTTCATTTGAGGATTTTTTTGCCCTTATTTTATTTGGCACTTAATGAAAATTCTGCAAATTTTTCAAAGTTTCCATCACTTTCTTTGCCGGAATTTTCATTAATTTTTGAACGGCTTAGGGTAAAATTAAAATTTCTTCCGTCTTTTATTTCATCTAGGCTTAGGTCTGAGAAATAATTATTGTAGATAAAGGTTGTTGAATTTTCATCTGCAACCCTTTCATCTAGAGAAATTTTATTTCCTTTTTCGTCAACTCCTTTTAGTTCATAAACATAGGCTTGATCAAGATTTTTTATTGTTGTTGTAAGGGTGATTGGATTTATTTTCATTAATGAAATCGTAGCGTTTGTTCCTTTTATTTTTAAATTTTCAGCGAAAATTTTGTTGTCTTCGTTTATTGTATTCATTGGGGATTCTATTGTAATTATTTGGCTTTTATTTGCATCTGCAAAATACAAATCTACGCTCGCCTTATCTTTTTTTGGAAAAGATTTATCAAAACTTATCATAAGATTTTCTGAGGATGTTTTTTTATCTTCTAATAGGCCTTCTCCTCCTGATGAGCTCATAGCTTTATAAGTTTTTCCATCAACTACCACCTTATACAAATATGAATTGTTTTTTGTAGTTTCCTCTAAATTTTTTCCATTTCTTAGGGTATTTATAAATATTTTATTATCTTCAAAGGCTATATTTCCTATCACAAATGAATCTTCTCCAACTGTTACTGGTTTATTAATTTCTGCCATATATTTGTAGGAATCCGGACTTGCACCAAAGGCTTCCATCATTGTTACTTTTATGTCTGTTGTAAATTTTGAAACTTCTGCTTTTACAATTGGAATATTAAGTCCAGCTACTAGGATTAATGCAGCTGCTATTGGCAAAAATTTTTTTGATTTTTTATTTTTTTTGTAGGATTTTGCAGTTTTTATTAATTTTTCTTTTTCAAAGTCGTTTAATTCGATTTTTTCAATTTCAAAATCCATATCATTTATTTTGTCATAGATATTTTTCATAATTTGCTCCTTAAAGTTTTTTTGGCACGGCTTACTTTGTTGTAGAGTCTGTCTTTCGGAATTTTTGTGATTTTTTCTAAATCATCGTATGAATATCCTTCTATAAATAATTTTTTAAAAATCTCCCTATCTTTTTTTGACAATATTTCAAGAATTTTTTCGCTTTCATCATAATTTTCTAAATTTTTATCATAAATAAAACCAGATACATCATCAAGATCAAGGCAGTCGTGTTTTGCTTCTTTTCTAATGGCGTCAATTGCCTTGTATTTGGCAACTCCTGCACACCAATTTTTAAAAGATGACCTAGTAGGATCATAAGAATTTATATTATCCCAAATTCCAAGGAGAGCATCATTTAAAATTTCATCTAGAATATTTCTCCTATTTCCTATAGTTTTTACAATAACTCCTTTTAATATAGGCCCATAAAGGTTAATGAATTCAATCAAATATTTTTCATCTTTGTTTTTAATTCCTTTTATTAAATTTTTATCATCCATTATTTCCTCCTTTGCCTATATATTCGTGTAAAGTTGAGCAAATCTATCCTTACTTTAAATTATATCTTTAATTTTTTTATAAAAAAACCATCCCGATTTTTTCGAGATGGTTTATAGGTCTTAAAATTTTATTTAAATAAAAGATTAATATCAAAATCTTTTTCTATCATTTTATTATCTAGCATGAATTTTTTGGTTCTTTCAAAGCCTTTTTTATCATCTTCTGTAATTTTTGTTGAAAAATCATACATTGGATACATATAATCGTAGGCTTTATCGTCAAGGTCTAATTCTTTTTTTACAATTTCTTTTGTTTGGTCTTTATTTTTTTCCATAAATTCTGCTATTTCTTTTTGGGCATCATTTATTGCCTTTATTACATCTTTGTGTTCTTTGGCATATTTTTCTGAGCTTGCTACGCAAATTATAGCATCTATTAAATCTTCTCCGTTTGTAATTTCATAAAGTCCTGCTTCCTTTGCCTTATAAGCTGCAGGGCCACCCAAAAGTGCTACGTCTAAATTTCCCGAATCAAGGGCAGCTGCTGCATCTGGAATTGACATATTTGAAAATTCTACGTCTTTTTCGCTCATTTTTTCTTTTTCTAAATATGCTAAAAGTTCTTGGTGTAAGTTTGTTCCTGCAGGGCCTCCGATTTTTTTGCCCTTTAAATCTGATGGATTTTTTATTGAATCATCTTTGGCAAAAAGTGAAAATGCCTTTGGTGCTTTTGAATACATATTTAAAAGTTTCAAATCTTGACCATTTGCTTTTGCAAGAATTGCAGAAGAACCGCCAAGTCCATAAAGCAAATCAACATCTCCGCTTGCAAGAGCAGCTGTTTGGTCTGCACCGCTTGTGATTTCCTTGTAATTAATTTTTACACCTGGTAGGTGTTTTTTGAAAATTTCCTTATTTTTTTCAATTATTGATGGAACATTTAAAGGCGATGTTACATAAGTCACATTTAATTCGTCGATTGATAATTTTTCCTTGGTATTTGATGAAGGATTTGACATATTAGCATTTGAAATATTTTCGTTTGATGCATTGTCTTTGTTTGAGCATGATGTAATTGCAAAAACTAAGGCAAAAATTGATAAAATTTTTAAAAATTTATTTTTCATTTTCTTCTCCTATTATTTTTTTAAAATTTTCTCTCAAAGTTTCCTTGGAGATTTTTTTATCTTCAAGATTAAAATCAGAAACTATTTTCCCCTTTTTCATTACTATAATTCTTTGACCTAAATTGAGAGCTTCTTCAAGATCGTGGCTTACAAATAAAAATCCAGAATCTTTGATTTTCATATAAGAAATTAATTCTTTTTCAAGCCTTTCTTTGCTAATCTCATCAACAGATGCAAAAGGCTCATCCAAAAGCATAAAATTATTTGGAAAAATAAGAGCGCGAGCAAGGGAAACTCTTGCTTTCATACCGCCAGAAAGCTGAGAAGGGTAGGCGTTTTCAAAGCCTTCAAGGCCAATTATTTTAATCCACTTTTTGCAAAGATTTTCATTTTGATTTGAAAATAGAATATTTTCTTTGACATTTAGCCATGGCAAAAGCCTTGGATTTTGAAAAACTATGGAAGTTTTTATATCATTTTTAATGATTTTTCCAGAGTCGATTTCCAAAAGTCCGCCAATAGCCTTGATTAAAGTTGATTTTCCACAACCAGAAGGGCCGATTAGGATATTTCTTTTTTGAGGATCTAAAGTTAAATTTATTTTATCCAAAGCCTTTATATTTTTATCGTCGATATTATAAGTTTTACAAAGGTCAATTAGACTTATACCATTCATTTTTAAGATCTCCCTTCAAAAAAAAGCTTGCAAATTTAACAAAAATTTTGTCAGAAATCATTCCAACAAAGCCTATTAGAAAAATCCCAACAAGAACTTTATCAGTCCTAGACATAAGCCTTGAAAAATTTATAAGATAACCAAGACCTTTTGATGCGGCTATCATTTCCGCTGCAATAATTGACCTATAAGCATAGCCAAGACCAATTCTTGCGCCAACAAAAATATCTTTCAAACTTGATGGCAGGATAATTTTTTTAAAAATTTCCTTATTGTTATAAGAAAAAGCACGGGCCATTTCAATTAAATCAGGCTCTGCTACCATAAAACCCTTTTGAATATTTAAAAAAATAGGAAAAAATGACGCCAAAAAAACTATGGCGATTTTGCTGATTTCTCCAATTCCAAGCCACAAAATCAAGAGGGGAACAAGACCAAGAGGCGGAATACTCTTAAAAAAATTCAAAATATTTGAAAAATATGGGTAGGTTTTAGGTTTTAAATAAAAAATCAAAGCCAAAAAAAAGCTTACAAGAAAAGCCAAAAAATATCCAACAAATACTCTAAAAAGGCTTGCAAAAAGATTAGCAAAAATCGAACCATCAACAAGCATAGCACAAAAAGTTTCAAAAACTTTAAAAGGCCCAGGCAAATAAATTGGCGAAAAAAATCCGATTTTATAAACAAATTGCCAAAAAATCAAAATGAGTATAAGTATTGAAAGATTTTTAAAATTAAAGTTAAATTTTTTCATAAAAACTCCCCTAATATTTTACCAGAAAATGAGAAAGTTTATAAATAATAATTTGGAAAAAATTGTAAGAGTATTGATTTTTTTAAAAATTAATATCATGAATTATCAAAAAAATAAAGTAAAGAAAAAACCCATACCGACTAATAATCGATATGGGTTAAGTATCGTTTAGTTTATTTATGAAAAATTATCATAAAAATTTATTATTCAAATTTTAAAGAATTTATAATATTTTCATTTAAAAGTTGGGTTTTATTTGTATTTTTCAATGGACCTGCAAGGATAATATTTACAAAATAATCTTTGGTTTCAAAGGCTATTTTTTCTCCTTCTAGTGAAAATTGCTCGGTATAAATTCTTACTTTTGATTTTAAAAACAATTTTTCTTTTACCATTTCTTCTTTTACTTCTCCCATCGGACTTATAAAAGCTGGTGGAATTTGACTGCCTTGACTTTGGGCAAAAGAATTTTTCAAATCAATTGCTTTATCTTTTTTTATTTTTGAAATTATAATTTGATTTATTGTTTTTCCTGAAACTTGATTTTCATAAACGGTCAAAGCTTCGCTTTCTTGGATATTTTTCATATCTTGAGGAATATTAAAAGAAAAATCTCCCATATCAATTTTTTCTGTTGCGTAAAGATTTATATATTTGTCAAAAGATTTGAATGATTTAGAAACCATATTAAAATCTTCACTTTCTGGATAGGTTGTCGACAATAAATCTGCCATTATATAAGGAGAGGCTTGGGATTTTTCCTTATCTTCTATAATTTGAAATTGAATAATATTTGTAGGCGTTGCCATAAATATATTTGTGTAAGAAAATTGATTATCTTCAACAATTGAATAATAAGTTTTCTTATAGTCGCTTTCAAGTCCAACAGGTTTTTGAACTACATTTGCATTTTCAATTTCCGAATTATATGTTTCTTTGTCAGAAATTTTATAAAGCTCATTTTTTATTTCGTCTTCTGATTTTTTTCCTTCTTCTAATAATTTTTTTATATTAATTGAAATGTCATAATCATCAGATTTTGGAAAATCAATCACATAGGTATTTTTATTAGAAATATTAGAATAAACTTTGCACCTGTTTGGTATCCTTATATTAAAAGCTTCCAAGAAAATATTTTTGTCGTAATCAAGATTTTTAAGCTCATCTTTCCTATAAGGCTCATTGGAAGAAGTGGAAATATCATTTGGATAATCTCCCATCATTCTTTCAACGTACAAGGAATTATCTCTTTGAAATCCTTCAATATTTTCGTGCTTATATTCTAATCTTTTCTTTTTTTCTTTTTCGCTTGAAATACTATTTGCTGATATTTTTTCTTTTATTGTGCTGTCATTAGATTTATTTATATCTTCATCGAAATTTATGCAAGATGAAAAAAGTAATATAAATAAAACAATCAAAATTTTTTTCATAAGTTCTCCAAATTTTATTTTACCTATTGATTATATCATAAATCCTTAAAAATTAAACAAATAAAAAGATTTTTACGAAAAATTAAAAATTTTAAAAAGGTCTTTAAAAAAGTTCCACTTCTTGGTATGATAAAAATGTAGGAAATGGTTTATTTCCTATTGACTTTAACAAGAGGATTTAAAGGAGAAAAAATGAATAGAGATTTAGGTATCAACTTATGTAGAGTGACAGAGGCAGCAGCTCTTGCAAGCGGAAAATATTTAGGCAAGGGCAAGAAAAACGATTCTGATAATATTGCAGTAGACCAAATGAGAGCAATGTTTAATTATTTGGGAATAAATGGCAGGGTTGTAATCGGAGAAGGAGAAATCGACGAAGCTCCTATGTTATATATAGGTGAAGAAATTGGCGATATGAGCCAAGATGATGTTGTAGATATAGCTGTAGACCCAATAGATGGAACAGCATCTCTTGCAAATGGAACTAGCAATTCAATCTCAGTAATTGCAGTTGCACCAGAAGGTTGCTTACTAAATGCTCCAGATGTTTATATGAATAAAATTGCCACAGGAAGCAAGGCAAAAGGCGTAATAGATATAAAAAAATCAACAAAAGAAAATATAGAAAATGTAGCAAAGGCTTTAAACAAAAAAGTTTCAGATATTACAGTTTCAGTTTTGCACAGACCAAGACACGAAAAATTAGTTGAAGAAATAAGAGAAGCTGGCGCAAGAATTTCTATGGTAGAAGACGGCGATGTATTAACAGCCATAGCCACAGAATTATCAGATGGAAAAATTGATTTGATAATGGGAATAGGCGGAGCGCCAGAAGGCGTTATAGCAGCCGCAGCCCTAAAATGTTTGGGAGGAGATTTCCAAGGAGTATTTGCCCCATCAGATTCAAAACAAGTAAAAAGATGCCTAAAAATGGGAGTAGATTTCGACAAAGTTTACACAATAGACGATTTGGTAAAAGGCGATGACGTATTATTTGCAGCAACAGGAATAACTGATGGAACTTTCCTAAAAGGCGTATCCTACACAAAAAATAATATGGCAAAAACCCAATCACTACTTCTAAGACTTCCATCAGGAACAATTAGATACATCGACTCTGTCCACAAACTAGATCAAAAATTAGACCAAAAATAAAGACAAAAACGACAAGCTTATAAAAATAATAAGGATAGATTTTAAAATAAATTGAGATTTCTTGGGGATTATGTAAGTTTTATTTAAAAAAAATAAACTCATAATCCCCAAAAAAATACACAAAATTTTGGATAAAACAAAATCCTCAATTATTAAATAAATAAAAGCCATAGAAAAATATGTAAAAACAAACAAAGAAAAGTACAGAGCTTTTCTATTATTTTTTATTATATTGAAAATTTTTTTATTAAAAATTTTTGATTTATTAAAAGATTTCATAAAAACTCCTCAAAGTTATTGATAACTGTTATCAATTTTATTATATAAAATCAGAAATTTTTGTCAACAAAGTACATAAAAAAAATAAATTTTTAAAATAGAATAAAAAACAAAGCAAAATTTTATAGAAAATTTTAAATTCAAAAGAATGTATTTAAAAAATTATTTGAAAATAATTATTTAATCTTTTCGAATTTTTCTATAAAAATTGATTAAAATGGGTAATATACATCTATATGGTCAATATGCTATAATTAAACTATATATAGTAGGAGGTGAAGGATGGCAAGCGATGTAATAAATCAAGTTAAAGATGCAGAAATTGCAGCTGATAAACTTGTAGACGATGCCAAAATAAAAGCCAAGGAAATAATCGAATCATCAAAAATCGAAGCAAGCAATTCTTACAAAGAAAAAATCGAAAAGGCAAAAAAAGATGCCAATGATTTAATCGAAAAAGCAAAGAAAGAAGCAAGCGAAGAAAAGATTCCACTTATTGACAAGGCAAAAGATGAAAGCAAAGATATTTTAGACCAAGATGAGGGAAAAATTGAAGGGCTTTTAAATCTTTTAACAGAAAGGATTGTAAATAATGGCAATAGTTAAAATGGATAAGTTTAATCTTTTCTCTTTTGAAAATAATAGAAAAAGCCTTCTAGATATTTTACAAAAGTTTAACTATGTTCATTTTAACGATCTTGTGGTCGACGAAAAGGAAGACTACCTCAAAAAGGTATCTAACCAAGATAATCTTACAAGAATTGATGAAAAAAGATCAAAGCTAGAATATGCAATAAATTCTATAGAGAAGTTTTTGGATAAGGAAGAAAAATCTTCCCTAACAAAAAAGGACATGAGTCTTGATAATCTCTATAAAGAAGGCGAAAATTTTAGATTTGATGAAATATATCCTCAACTAAAAGAATACATTGATATAAGGGATAAAAGTCAAGATAAGATTAAAAATTTAAAAGCAGCAAATGAAGAACTAGAAAGCTTTAAGGCTTTGGATTTGGATATAAATTCTATTGAAAACTCACACAGATTTTTCGTAGAAATTGGCTCAATTGCAGATCAGTTTTATAAAGATTTTGACCAAGATTTAGTCAAAAAAGATTTCAAAACTGCCCTAGTTGTAGATCTTTCCAAAAAAGATAGCCTAAATTATCTAATAGCCATATCAAGTCTTGAGGAAGCAAAAGATTTTAGAGAATTTCTAAGAGATCATGGTTTTTCAAAAGCAAATATTAAGACCAAAAAGAAAGTTAGTGAAAAAATAGCTTTAAATCTAGAAGAAATTGAAAATTTAGACAAAAAGCTTAAAGATAGTGAAGAAAAAATTAAGCAAATGAAAATATTTTTGCCAGATTTTTACCTTTACCAAACTTATCTAGAAAATTTAAGAAAAAAAGAAGCAAGTAGCGAATTTTTCATCAAAACAAAAAGAATAGACTTCGTTGAAGGCTATATTCCTCACAATCTAAACGACAAGTTCAAAAAAGATTTGAAGGAAGTTTTGGGAGAAGATTTTGTACTTGATATAAAAGAAGCAGACAAAGATGATCCAGACGTTCCAGTAATTCTTGATAACAACAAGCTTATAAAACCTTACGAATCAGTAGTAGAAACCTACTCACTACCAAAATATAACGAAGTTGACCCAACGCTTTTGGTTTCAATTTTCTATACAATATTTACAGGTTTTATGCTTGGGGATTTGGGATATGGATTAATACTTTTTATTGGAACAATTTTACTTAGAAAATACAAAGATTTGCCAGAGTCAACTGACAAAATGGCAAGACTTTTTACAAGAGTTGGTCTTTCAGGATGTGTATTTGGACTAATATTCGGTTCATTTTTTGGAGGAATTATTCCACTACCAGGTCTAATTGATACACAAAAAGATTTCAACACCCTAATGGTTATTTCACTTATAATCGGTGGCATATCATTATTTACAGCTTTGGGCGTAAAAGCCTATATGCTAATTCGTGATGGCGATCCACTTGGTGCAATATTTGATGTATTATTGTGGTATATGGCAGTAGGTGGAGCTATAGCCTTATATTTACTTGATGGATCAGGAAAAAATGTTGCAAAAATAATAATGATTATAGGCATGATAGGCATAGTTCTTACAGGAGGACGTGAAAATAAATCTGTTGGAGGAAAAGTTGCAGGAGGTTTATATTCTTTATATGGTATGAGTTCTTGGATTGGAGATTTTGTATCATTTTTAAGACTTATGGCGCTTGTTCTTTCAGGTGGTTTTGTAGCTTATTCAGTAAACTTGATTGTAGGAATGTTGTGGCCAGCGGGAATTTTAGGAAAGATAGGAGCTATTATAGTTTTTGTAATTTTCCAATTATTTAACTTATTCCTATCAACCCTATCAGCATACGTTCACTCCCTAAGACTTGTTTATGTAGAAATGTTTAACAAGTTCTATGAAGGTGGCGGCAAGAAATTTAGACAAATGATAGAAAATAGCAAATTTATAAATATAATCACAGGAGGATACAATGGTTGATTTTTTAGTTGAAAACGGTGGAAAGATAATGGGAGCAGTTGCTGTTGCTATAGCAGTATTCTTATCAGGAATGGGATCTGCCAAAGGAACAGGAATGACAGGAGAAGCAGCTGCAGGTTTAACTGTAGAAGAACCACAAAAATTTGGTAAGGCACTTGTACTACAACTTTTACCAGGTACACAAGGACTTTACGGATTCGTAATAGGATTTATGATTTTAGGAAAATTAGGTGGAGATCTTAATTTCCAACAAGGACTTTATTATATCTTCGCAGCTCTTCCAATTGGAGTAGTAGGATATTTCTCAGCAATAGCTCAAGCAAAAGTAGCAGTATCAGGTATGAATATACTTGCAAAAAACGAAGATAATTTCGTACAAGGAATAGTTTATGCAGTAATGGTTGAGTTATATGCAATCTTAGGATTTGTAATTTCCCTACTTCTAGTAAACAATATATAAGGCTTTATTATGAACAATCTTGATTTATTATTAGATAGAATAAAAGAAGACGGCAAAAAAGAAGCCGATCATATCCTATCTAATGGTCAAAAAAGAAAAGAAGAAATAATAAAAGAATCAGAAGAAAAAGCCCAAAAAGAAGTTTCACAAATTATAGAAAATGCCAAAAAAGAAGCAAAAAGAATAAAAGAAAATTCAAAAGTAACTGCAAATAGACAGGCAAGAGATATAAAAATTGAAGCAAAAAATCAAGTTGTAGAAGAAGTTTTAGAAAAATTAATTGAAAAATTAGAAAAACTTGGACCAAATTCTTACAAAGATTTTGTCCTAAATAGACTCAAAGATTCAAAAATCGAAAAAGGCGAAATACTTTTACAAAAAGATATGAAATTTCATTTCAAAGAAGAAGATTTTAATGGGCTTAAAGTATCAAATGAAAGCGTAGAAGGTGGATTTGTTGTAAAAAATGGAAAAATTTCCTACGATAACACCTACAAGTCTTTGGTAAACTTTGAAAAAGATTCTTTAGAAAAAATTATAGTTGATGAAATATTTAAGTGAGGTGATTTAGATGGATAGAGAAAAATTTATCCGCCCATCCATTACTACAAGAGTATACGAAAAAAATCTCCTTACTTCAGAAAATTTGAAAAGGCTAATAGATACAGATAACCTAAATGAGGCTATATCATCCTTAAACGATACAAAATATGGCGAGCTTTTACAAAAATTAGATAGAAATGAAGATTACGAAAAAGCCCTATCTCAAATGCTTTTAAATTCATATAAAGATATGATAAAAATAAGCCCTGACGAAAACTTGGTAAAATATTTGGAAGAAAAATATAATTTCCATAATTTGAAAGTTTTATTAAAAGAGCTTATTCAAGATGAGGACTACAAGTCTATCTATATTGATATAGGAAAAATTGACCTTGTAAAAATAAAGAGAAATCTCAAAGAAGACATAAATCAAAATGACAAGTATTTTTCTTATGCAAAAAAAGCCCTAGACCTTTATAAAGAAAATAAGGATCCTCAAGATATAGACTTATCTTTGGATAAAGATTTTTATGAAAAACTTTTAGAAGATAGCGAAAATCTCAATTATGAAAGTTTAGTAAAATTTACCAAAGAAAGAATTGACCTTACAAATTTAAAAACACTTTTAAGAATTAAAGGTCAAGACCAAAGTGTAGACTTATTAGAAAAAGCCCTAATAGATGGAGGAAACATTGAAAAAAATCTCTTTAGAGATTCACTAAATGCAGCAAAATCATCATACACAAACCTATTTTTCAAAGAAAAAATTTACCCACAAGTAAAAAATGCTTTGGAAGATGATGATTTATATAGGGCTATGCAAAAAATAGAAAAAATAATCGATAATCACTTGATGGATTTTGCAAAAGAAAGCAAAAAAGTAAGTTATGGTCCAGAAGTAATTATGGGTTATCTTATAAGTCGTGAAATGGAAATTAAAAACTTGAGAATTATCCTAACAGCCAAACTAAATTCACTTTCTCGTGAATTTATGGAAGAAAGGTTGCGTGATTTGTATGTATAGGGTAGCCGTAATAGGAGATAAAGATTCTGTCCTAATGTTTAAGGCATTGGGAGTTGACGTATATACAGCAGTAGATGGAGAAGATGCAAAAAAACTTGTAAATAAACTTGCCCAAGAAGATGTAGGCATAATATTTATTACAGAAGATTTTGCAGCAAAAATCCAAGATACTATAGACAAATACAGAGAAAAAATGACTCCAGCAATTATACTTATACCATCCAACAAGGAAGATCTTGGACTTGGAATGGCAGATATAAATAAGAGTGTAGAAAAAGCTGTTGGAGCTAACATTTTGAACTAAAAGGAGACCAAATTTGAATAAAGGTAAAATCACAAGAGTATCAGGTCCACTTGTAGAAGCAAAGGGATTATCTGATGCTAATATCTATGATGTGGTCGAAGTTTCAAAAGATAAGCTCATCGGAGAAATTATAGAGATGAGAGGGGATGTTGCAAATATTCAAGTTTACGAAGAAACAACTGGAATTGGACCTGGAGATGAAGTAGTTTCAACAGGAGCTCCACTATCAGTTGAACTTGGACCAGGACTACTTGAAAGAATGTATGACGGAATCCAAAGACCACTTGAAAAACTTGAATTATTGGCAGGAGAATTCCTAAAAAGAGGAGTTACAGCCCCACCACTAAATAGAGAAAAATTATGGGAATTTAAAGCGGAAAAAGAAGTTGGCGATGAAGTAATCCCTGGAGATATCCTAGGTACGGTTGATGAAACTTCAGTAATTAACCATAAAATTATGGTTCCAAATGGAATTAAAGGAAAAGTTAAAGAAATAAAAAATGGAGAATTTACAGTTGATCAAACAGTTGCTGTAATTGAAACAGAAAATGGCGATAAAGAATTAAATATGATTCAAAAATGGCCAGTAAGATCTCCAAGACCATTTAATAGAAAACTTGATCCAGACACACCACTTATAACAGGACAAAGAGTTATTGATACATTTTTCCCAGTTGCAAAAGGTGGAGCTGCATCAATCCCAGGCCCATTTGGATCAGGAAAAACAGTTATCCAACACCAAATTGCAAAATACGCTGATGCTGACGTTGTAATTTATGTAGGTTGTGGAGAGCGTGGAAACGAAATGACTGACGTACTTGACGAATTTCCAGAACTAATCGATCCAAAAACTGGCGAATCAATCATGAAAAGAACTGTACTTATAGCAAACACTTCAAATATGCCAGTAGCAGCCAGAGAAGCCAGTGTTTATACAGGAATTACCATGGCAGAATATTACAGAGATATGGGATATTCAGTTGCCCTAATGGCAGATTCTACATCAAGATGGGCAGAGGCCCTTCGTGAGATGAGTGGACGTTTGGAAGAAATGCCAGGAGATGAAGGATTCCCAGCTTATCTTGCAAGCCGTATAGCAGATTTCTACGAAAGAAGTGGAAAAGTTATAGTAAACGGACAAGTAGAAAAAGAAGGATCACTTTCAGTAATAGGAGCAGTTTCTCCTCCGGGTGGAGACTTATCAGAACCTGTAACCCAAGCAACACTTCGTATAGTAAAAGTATTCTGGGGGCTTGATTATGATTTGTCTTATCAAAGACACTTCCCAGCTATAAACTGGCTAAATTCATACTCACTCTACCAAGATAAAATGGATTCATATATAGATAAAACTGTTGATGAAAAATTCTCAAAAAACAGGATGAGAGCAATGAGTCTTCTTCAACAAGAATCATCCCTACAAGAAATTGTAAGACTAATCGGTCGTGATGGTTTAAGTGATGATGATAAATTAAAACTTGATGTAACAAAATCACTAAGAGAAGATTTCTTGCAACAAAATGCCTTCCACGAAACAGATGCTTTCTGTCCAATGGAAAAACAAGATTTAATGCTTGATACAATTCTTTATTTCTATGACAAAAGTCTAGAAGCTTTATCTGATGGGGCAAATCTTGATAGACTTGAAGAGCTTGAAGTAAAAGAAAAAATCACAAGATTAAAACTTATAAAAGATGAAAACTTGGAAGAATTCGACCAAGTCAAAGAACAAATCGACAAAGAATGCAAAGAAGCTGTAGCAAAGGGGGATGAATAATGCTAAAAGAATATAAAAGCGTATCAGAAGTAGTTGGACCCCTAATGCTTGTCGAAGATGTTAGTGGAGTTGATTATGAAGAACTAGTTGATATAGAACTTCAAACAGGAGAAAGAAGAAGAGGAAGAGTAATAGAAATCGACGAAAACAATGCTGTTGTCCAACTTTTTGAAGGATCTTCTGGAATTAACTTAAAATCAACATCAGTAAGATTTTTAGGTAGACCACTAGAACTTGGCGTAAGCGAAGATATGATTGGAAGAACTTTTGATGGACTAGGAAGACCAATCGATGATGGCCCATCAATTATTCCTGAAGAAAAAAGAGATGTAAACGGAGTTGCAATAAATCCTGTAAGCCGTGATTACCCATCAGAATTTATCCAAACAGGAGTATCAACAATCGATGGATTGAACACCCTTGTTCGTGGGCAAAAACTTCCAATATTTTCAGGATCAGGACTTCCACACAATAAATTTGCAGCCCAAATTGCAAGACAAGCAAAAGTTTTAAATGATAGCGAAGACTTTGCCGTTGTTTTTGCAGCTATAGGAATTACATTCGAAGAAGCTCAATTTTTTAGACAAGACTTTGAAAAAACTGGGGCTTTGGACAGATCAGTAATGTTTATAAATCTTGCAGATGACCCTGCAATTGAACGTTTATCAACACCAAAAATGGCACTTACAGCAGCAGAATATTTGGCATTTGAAAAAAATATGCAAGTTTTGGTTATCATGACAGATATGACAAACTATGCAGAAGCCCTTCGTGAGGTTTCAGCAGCAAGAAAAGAAGTTCCAGGTCGTCGTGGTTACCCTGGATATCTTTATACAGACCTTGCAACCCTTTACGAAAGAGCTGGAAAATTAAAAGGAAAACCAGGTACAATTACCCAAATTCCAATTTTAACCATGCCAGAAAATGATATAACCCACCCAATCCCAGATCTGACAGGCTATATCACAGAAGGACAAATTATTTTATCAAACGAATTATATAACCAAGGAGTAAACCCACCAGTTTCAATTCTTCCATCCCTATCAAGGCTTAAGGATAAGGGAATTGGTGAAGGAAAAACCAGAGAAGACCATGCAGATACCATGAACCAAATTTATGCAGCTTATGCATCTGGAGTTGACGCAAGAGAGCTTCAAAAAATCCTTGGAGATTCTGCCCTATCAAAAGCTGACCTTGCCTTTGCAGAATTTGCAAAACAATTTGAAGAAAAATATATAAATCAAGGATTCTACACAAATAGATCCATAGAAGATACCCTAAATCTTGGTTGGGAATTATTAAAAATAATACCAAAATCTGAACTAAAGAGAATCGATGACGAATTAATCGATAAATATTTGGATAAAGAAGAAAACAAAAAGGAGTCTTAGGCTATGACAAGGCTTAATGTAACTCCAACCAGGATGAATTTAAATACCCTAAAGAAAAGACTTGCCACATCCAAAAGAGGCTACAAACTTTTAAAAGACAAACAAGATGAGCTGATGAGACAATTTCTTGAAAAAATCAGAGAAAACAAAAGACTTCGTGAAGAAGTTGAAGCTGATTTGAAAGAATCATCAAAAGGATTTTTGATGGCTTCATCATTTATGAGCCCAGAATTTTTGGAAGAAGCAGTTAGTTTTCCAACACAAAAAATTGGGGTAGATATAAAGGTAAAAAATGTCATGAGTGTAAGAATTCCTCAAATGGAATTTAAAATTGATAAGGGAGGAAACGAAAATGCCTCCATGTATCCTTACGGCCTTGCCCAAACATCAGCTGATTTGGACCTTGCCATAAAAGGATTAAATAAGGTTATGGATAAACTTCTAACCTTGGCAGAACTTGAAAAATCAACTCAACTTATGGCAGATGAAATCGAAGGAACAAGAAGAAGGGTAAACGCCCTAGAATATAGGACAATTCCAGATTTGGAAGAAACAATAAAATATATTAGAGCTAAGCTAGAAGAAAATGAAAGAGCAACTATTTCAAGACTTATGAAAGTTAAAGATATTATATCCGAAGCCTAAGTCTTGAAAAGAGAAAATTTCATAGTTTAGTAATAAAGAAAAAAGGGACGTGTTAAGCGTCCTTTTAATAAATAAATTTTGAAGGAGAAACAAATGGATACGGAAGGACCCTACGTGAATTTAATAATTTTTTTAATAGTTTTGGCACTTATTTTATTAAATGCCTTGGTTAATATGATTTTTTCATCTTTAACTTCCCTAAATCATCAAAAATTAAGAGAGATGGTAGAAAATGGAGATAGTAAAGCTAAAGATGTTTTGATTTTATCTCAAGACCAACAAAGACTTATGCAAAGTCAAAATTTTCAAGATGGAGTTTTGTCAATTATTACAATTGCTTTTCTTTTATTAAATATAAAAGATTCTTTGAAAAATTTTTTAAATAGAGAATCAGATTTTATGCAAATGCTTATAATGATTCTTATGGTAATTGTTTTTGTAGTTATAAAAAGAATTTTTGCCAATATGATTCCTCAAAGAATTGGAATTAGAAATCCCTATACTATTTCTAAAAAGACAAGAGGATTTGCAAAATTAATTTTGTTTTTGACAAGGCCCTTTGTAAGTTTTATAAATAAAATTACAAATATCATTATGAATATTTTTGGAATTGAGTCTAAGGCTATTGAAAAAGAAGTTACGGCAGAACAAATAAAATCCATTGTCCAAGTTGGAGAAGACCAAGGAGTTTTAAGACCATTAGAATCAAAAATGATTCATTCAATTATGGAATTTGACGACGTGTGGGCAGAAGAGATTATGACAGCAAGGCCTGAAGTATTTATGATTGATATAAAAGATAGGGAGAGAAAATACTTGGATGAATTTATCAAATTAAAACATTCAAGAATTCCAGTCTACGATGAAGAAGTCGATAATATTTTGGGGATAATTTATACCAAAGATTATCTCTTAGAGGCACTTGATGTGGGAATTGCAAGTGTTGATATTAGAAAATTAATAAAACCAGCCTTTTTTGTGCCAGAAAAAATAGAAATTGATAAATTATTTTCTCAAATGCAAAAAGATCACACTCACATGGCGATTTTGATAGATGAGTACGGTGGATTTTCGGGACTTGTTACTATGGAAGATTTGGTTGAAGAAATTGTTGGAGATATGGACGATACATTTGACAAGGATCTACCAGATATTAGAAGCTCAACCAAGGGTTCCTATATAGTAAAAGGTTCGACATCAATAAAAGATTTAAATGAATTTTTGGGACTAGATATTGATGAAGAAAACGACCAATACGACACAGTAGGTGGTTTTATAATCGATAAACTTGGCTTTATTCCAGATGAAGGCTGTGAAAAAGCAGTAATTTACAAAGATTACGAATTTAAAATTTTATATATTGAAGAAACTCGAATTAAAATTGTAAGAATTAAAAAAATAAAAAATCCTGAAAAAATTTCGGATTAAAATAAAATTATAAAAAGTGAACCTATACAAGGCTAATAAGTCTTTTGTATAGGTTTATTTTTTGTGTTTAAATAAAGTTATTATATTTTTGATAACAAAGTATTGTCAAATAAAAACTAATATGCTATAATACAAAAGTAATTTTATATGATGGAGAAAAGCTCAGATTTGTTTCTGGGCTTTTTGCGTCTATAAGGAGGTTTTATGTTAAATTATGCACACAGGGGCTTTAAGGCAAAGTATCCAGAAAATACTATGCTTGCTTTTAGAAAAGCTCTAGATGCGGGAGCAGATGGCATTGAACTTGATGTTCATTTATCAAAAGATGGACATTTGGTTATAATACACGATGAAAATCTGCTGAGAACTTGTGGCTGTGACGTTTTTGTTAAGGACTTAAATTTAGAAGAATTAAAAAAACTAAATGCAGCCTATGGATATGACGGAACTGATGAGAAAATTCCTACTCTTCGAGAATATTTTGATTTTGTAAAGGATACTAATCTTATTACAAATATTGAAATTAAAAATGGCTTAATTGCTTACGATGGAATTGAAGAAAAATTATATGAGCTTATGAAAGAATATGAAATTTGTGATAGGATAATTATTTCATCTTTTAATCATGAATCTGTTCTTAGGATGAAGGAAATCGATAGCACATTAAAATTGGGATTTTTGGAAGAATCTGTTTTAGCTAATCCTGTGAAATATTTAAAAGATAATGGAATTTTTTATTTTCATCCTTTGGTAAATACTGTTGACAAAGATCTTGTTTCAAAGCTTCATGATGAAGGAATTTTTGTAAATGCGTGGCTTTCTTCAAAACTTTCTTATAATTTGGAAGATTTTGTTGAAATGGGTTTTGATGGTCTTATTACTGACTTCCCTGATAGGGTTGATGAATTATTAAAAAAATAAATAAGGAGATTTTATGCAGAATTTAGAACTATTTTTAGAAAAATTTAATAAGATATTGTGGGGAAATTGGCTTGTATTTGTATTGTTAGGCCTTGGTATACTTTATTCAATAGCAACAGGATTTGTACAAGTTAGACATTTTAAATTTATTATTCATAATACTTTGGTAAAAAGTTTTAAGGAAAGAAATATTGAAAAAAGAGAAGGTTCTTTGTCTACATTTCAAGCTATGATGGTAACTTTAGCTGGAAATATTGGTGGAGGAAATGTAGTTGGTGTAGCGACAGCAATTGTTGCTGGTGGATATGGTGCTATATTTTGGATGTGGCTTGCTGCATTTTTTGGAATGGCATTAAAATACGGAGAAATCGTTCTTTCACAAATTTATAGAGGAGAAGACGAAGACGGAAATATCTTATCAGGTCCAATGTATTACATAAGAGATGGATTAAAAGCTCCAGCTTTAGGAATTGTAATAGCAGTTTTGATGACTATAAAAATGATGGGAGCAAATCTTGTTCAATCAAATACAATTGCTACAATCCTTGCAGATAATTTTAAAGTCAATAATCTATTGACAGGAATTATTTTAACAATTTTATTATTTATGATAGCAATTGGAGGACTTAAAAGATTAGCAAAAGTTGCAACAAGCCTTGTACCTATTATGTCTATTCTTTATGTTGTATTATGTTTATTAGTTATAATTGTAAATATTAAAAACGTTCCTTTAGTTTTTAAGGCGATTTTTGATGGAGCATTTTCTTTCAAAGCTGCCGCAGGTGGTGTAGGCGGACTTGTTATAGCAAGAGCTATGCAATACGGTATAGCAAGAGGAATGTATTCAAACGAGGCAGGAGAAGGAACAGCACCATTTGCCCACGGTACAGCTATTGTAGATCATCCAGTAGAAGAAGGAATTACTGGAGTTACAGAAGTATTTTTAGATACAATAATTATCTGCTCACTTACAGCAATAACAATAGGAGTATCACAAATACCAATAGACGGAGAAACAATACAAGCATCAAATATGGCAATTAGTGCAATAGGAACAGTATTTAAACCCCTATCTTATGTAGCAATATTTGCACTATTGATATTTTGTTTTACAACCCTTATGGGACAATGGTTTAATGCCGCAAAATCATTTACCTATGCCTACGGAGAAAAATTTACAAGCAAAGTTAAATTTATTTATCCATTTCTTTGCATAGTAGGTTGTTTAGGAAAAATAACAATGGTTTGGACAATTCAAGATATAGCCATGGGACTTGTAATAATTCCAAATATCCTTGCCCTATTAGTTTTAGTAAAAGAAGTAAGAAAACAAACAAAAGATTTTTTCGAAAATAAGTAGGAAAAACTAAATGGAAGACTTAGAATTTATAAAAATACTAATATTAAGATTATTTTTGGCTTGTTTAGTTGGTGTAATAATAGGTCTTGAGAGAGAATTTAAAGGAAAATTTGCAGGAATAAGAACGCATACAATAGTAGCTTTGGGAGCAGCCCTTGCAATGATAGTTTCAAAATATGGTTTTTCAGATTCAAGCCATTACGATGCAGAAAGAATTGCAGCACAAATAGTATCAGGTATAGGATTTCTCGGCGGAGGTCTTATATTTATAAAAAAAGATTATATATCAGGACTTACTACAGCGGCAGGAATTTGGACTACAGCAATAATAGCCATGAGCATCGGTGCTGGAATGTATATAATAGGAATATGCTCAAGCATATTAATATTAATTTTACAATTGTTTTTAAAAGAAGAATTTGGAATTTTTAGTTTTATAAAAAGGCCCTATACCATAGATATAGTTTTAGATAATCCTATGAGCATAGAAAAAATATATAAGTACTTCAAAAAAGAAAATATAAAATTCAGCGAAAAATCCATAAATTATAGAGATGATAAGCTGATATTAGAAGTACAATATCACAATAAAAACGAAAATGAACTAATAGGAATTATAAATTTTTTGAGAGAAAACAGAAGGGTTTTTAAGTTTAGTCTTGATTAAACAAATTAATAAAGTAGATGAAAAAATCTAAAAAAACCATAAGGCGAAAAGTTTACAAAAACACTGCTAATTAAAATTAATAGTAGTGTTTTTTGTTTTAGTTTTTATTGTTTCTAATATTTTTTAATAATAAAGCTATAAAATATATTTCAAACAATTTCTTTCGTTTTATTTTTTTGTTAAATCGCTTATAATATTATTAAAAGATTTAGAAATTAGGGATAGGTGGTTTATGGTAATTAATAGGTATATAGTTTTTTATTTTTTCTTTGCCCTTTTGGGTTGGGTTTGGGAAAGTATTTATTGTACGGCTCAAAATCAAAAATGGCAAAATAGGGGTTTTTTGTATGGACCTCTTTGTCCGATTTATGGTTTTGGTTCGATTTTTGCTCTTTTTGCTTATGATTTGGTAAATGGTGGAGTCTTGGAAAGACTTTCTTCGCTTCAAATTTTTATTGTGGGATTTATTGTTTCCATGATTTTGGAATATCCTACTTCCTATATTCTTGAGAAATTATTTCATGCAAGATGGTGGGATTATACGGATGTGCCTTTGAATTTAAATGGAAGAACTTCTGTTCCAACTTCTGTTGGTTTTGGTCTTGCTGGAATTTTGGTTATGAATTATTTGATTCCTATGGCAGAGAATTTGTACTTGCTCTTGCCGAAAATTTTTGTAATAATTTTGCCTTTTATTTTGATTGGAATACATTCATCAGATTTAACTCTTACTGTTGTAAACTTGACGAATTTCCAAAAACAACTTGATGAAATTGAGGAAGAATTCCAAGAAAAAATGACTCAAAGGGTCGATAGTTTCTACAGAAAGAAAAAAATGTACAGTCCAAAAGCTCTAAGAAGGGTTGTTTCCTTTAGGATGAGCGAATCAAGAAATAAAATTGCTGAAAGAATTTTAAAGGGAATAGAAAAAATCGAAGAGGAAAGAAAAAAATCATAGAATATTTTTAAAAAAACAGGTGGATTTGACCTATCCCATATAATTTGGGAGTAAGCTAAGATCAGCCTGTTTTTTATTTCTTTTCAATGTTTATTAGGAAAAATTAAATTTATATATTTTTTATAGTTAATAAAAACTAGCTATCTTGATAAATGTCTGCCCTCTTTGATGGTTTTGCCAGAAAGAGGGCATTTTATGGGTAATAGCTATGAATTTTAAATACGGGCAAGTGTATTAACAAAATCAAGCTGGATAAGTGTTATATTTTTATAGTTTAAATTTTTCTAAGAATTTTAATGGTTATTTTCGCTACTGGTTGGATTTTCTTTTTTTATTTCTTCTGTTGGATTTATCTCTTTTGCTTGTTTTGTATTTGTTTGGTCTTTTTCCTTTTTGTTTTCTGGGGTATTTGACTTATCGTTGTTGTTATTTTCTTTTTTGGTATTTTCGTTTTTTTCAATATTTTCTATTTTTTTATTTTCGGTAATTTCTTTTGTTTCATTTTCTTCTTTATTTTCTTCTTCTATTGTTTCTTTTTTGATTGAAACTTTTGGTAAATCTTTTTTGTAGGTGATTTTTCCATTTTTCATTTCAAAATCTCTTGTATAGAAGTTTAGGGTTTGATCTTGTATAAATACTTGAACCATTGAATCTCCTATATTTAAAATATCTGATGAGTCTACTTTATAGTGGTTTTTCAAGAATTCTTTTATATCTTCGATTTTTATTTTTGATTTGTATTCTAGGTTTGTGTTTGGGTTTTCTATTTTGTATTTTATTGTTTTTACAACGTCTTTGGCTGTGTATGGACCAAATTTTTTATCTTTTTGCATTTGGATGATTTGTTTTATTGTTTTTGCATGATAATGGTTTTGATGATGCCAATAAAAAATATTTTCTCTTACTCCATTTGAGCCATAAACTGGAAGGTCTTCTGGTAGATTTCCAAAGTTTGTAAATTTTGATAGGTCGCCTTCAAGGTATGGAATTACTCCTTCTATTAATTCGGCTCTTATATCTTTATATTCGAAAATTTCATCGTCTGATACGGCAATATCATCGCTTTCATTTTTTTCTACTATATATTCTGCGTCTGGATAAATATGTCTTGGATTTTCTTTTACTACCCCGACTTCTTCATCGCCTCTGTACAAATGCCAGTGATCTTTGTGGTCGATTATTTTGGTAATTCCTTTTGGCCATTTTTCATCCTTATTTTCATCTTTTTTATCTTTTGGTGGCTTAACTTCGGGATTATTTTTTTCTGGTTTTTTGTTTTCTGTATGATTTTTATTTCCATATTCGCCAAAGTATGCCTTAGGGAATAAATCTTTTGGATTTGTGTAGGTTATTGCCTCTCTATTTTTTGAATCATAAACATGGTAGTGGTCATTATGAACAAGAATTTTTACTATGTAATACCTGTTTATAGTTCCCTTTCCTAAGATTGGAATTAATTTTAAATTTTTTATTTTCTCAAGTCTATCTTTTTCCTTGCTTGATGAATTTTCGTTTTTATTATTTTTATTTTTTCTATTGTTTTTCGAATTGTTTCCTGCATTTGCAAGTTTTTTATTTGTTTTGGTATTTTGATTTGAATGATTTCCAGTATATATTCCAATTTTTATGTGTGGATAAGAAGTGCTTGGATTTGAATATGAAATATATTCGTTTCCATTTGCTGTATAGATATGCCAATGGTCGCCGTGTTGTAATATTTTTACAACCTTATCTCCTGATAGTTTTTTCGAATTGTTTGTTTTGTTTTTTGCTTGACTTGTAGGATTTGTGTTATGGTTTCCTGTGTATGTTCCAATTTTTATATTTGGGAAAAGCCCTGATGGATTTTCGTATGTTAAATATTCGCCACCATCTTTTGTATAAACGTGCCAGTGATCGCCATGTTTTTTTATGGCAATAACATTTTTGTTTTTTAATTTGTTTGTATCGACTACATCTACAAGATCAACTCCTCCATCTTTTCCAAAATCTTTTGGATCTTTGTAAGAGATGTGTTCTTTGCCGTCTTTTGTAAAAATATGCCAATGGTCTCCGTGTTTTACAACTTTGACTATGTCATCTTTTTTAATTTCTGAATCGACTAAAACTTCTGTAGTATTGTCTTCTTTTATTTTTTGTTCTGTTTTTACGCTTGCTTTTTTTTCTTTTTTGTCTTGGATTTTTTCGTTATTTTTATTAAAACATGAAGTCAAAACGAAAGATGTTGCCAAAGCAAGGGCAATTATTTTTTTATTTTTCATATAATCTCCTATTTTTTTATTAAAAGTACTAAAATCAAACTAAATACCGCTATTAAAACTACAACTGAACCAGGTCTTAGGTTAAAAATATAAGAAAGCATAAGTCCTACAAATACAAAGATCAAGGAAAAAATTATGGAAAGGATTAAGCTATTTTTGTAAGATTTGCAAATTTGTATTGCCATAATTGATGGAATAACCAAAAGTGAGGAAACTATCAAAGAGCCAATTGTTTTTGCAGAAATTGCTACAGCTATCGCTGTCAAAAAACTTATTGTAAAATTTAATAGCTTAACTCTAAGGCCCAAAATTTGAGAAGAATTTGGATCAAAAAGCAAAAGGTAAAAATCATTGTAAAAATAAAAATAAATTATTAAAAAGCAAAGACTTAAACCAATTAACAAATAAAATTCTTCTTGAGAAATTGTAACAATTGAGCCAAAAAGATATGAACAAATAGCATTTGCACTTGCGGATAAATCAGCCATAATTCCAGCAATTCCAATTGATGCTGCTAGTATAATTACTGTTGAAACTTCTTGGTAATTTTTTAATTTATTTCTAATAATTTCTATAGAAAAAGCAGCAAATATACAAAAAATCATAGCCGAAAGAATTGGACTTATGCCAAATGCAAGACCTATGCTAAGACCTGCCAAAGATGAATGGGACAGAGTATCCCCAATCATCGAAAGTCTTTTTATCAGAACTAATTGACCAATACAAGGAAGGATAATAGCAATTAAAGCTCCAGCCACAAAGGCCTTTTGCATAAAATCATATTCAAAAATATTAAACATAAAAATCTCCCAAACTTTCCTTTAATTTATTTTTGTCGATTTTCCTAATTTTCTTATCAGACAAATGAAAAACTTCATCAGCAAAAATAGATGCAAGTTTATAATCGTGGCTAATCATTAAAATAGTTTTTCCATTGTTTGTTAAATTTTTCAAACGCTCATAAAAATCCCTAGAAAATTTCATATCTATAGCAGCCGTAGGCTCATCCAAAATAAGTAGCTTTGCATCTTTTATAAAAGCTAAAATCAAAGCCAGTCGTTGGATTTGTCCTCCAGACAAATCACAAAGAGCATGATTTTTGACATCAAGCAAATCAAAATCTTTCAAGAGCTTATCAATATCGTAAGATTTATTCAAAAATTTTATGTGGTTTTGAATAACTTCCTTAACATTCGTTGGAAAAAGTTTATAAGATGCAACAGAACTTTGAGAAATGTAAGCTAAATCTTTGTAGTGATTAGACTTTTCTATCGAATCAGAAAAAATTTTAATCTCACCCCTATAATCCTTTAATTGATTTAAAATTAAACGAATAAGAGTTGTTTTTCCAGCACCATTTTCACCAATTATCAAGGCGAATTTTCCTTTTTCAACCTGCATAGATAAATTTTCCAAAATATTTTCCTGTTCATAAGAAAAACTTAAATTTTTAATCTCTATTGCAAACTTACTCATAAAAAGACTCTTTCAAAGCTTCTAAATTTTTTTCCATCAATTTCAAATAACCCATTTCAGCTTCCTCTTTAGTCAAATTTTCCATAGTATATAAAGTCGACGTTTTTGTATTCGTAGATTTTGCCAAAGTTTCAGCAACTTTTGGGGTAGCCTTACCTTCAAAAAATATTGTAGAAATATCATGTTTTTTCACAAAATCAGCTATAGTTTTAAGTTGCTTAGCAGAAGGCTCATCCTCAGGAGATATTCCTGTAACTGCGACTTGTTTTAAATTATAATCATCAGCCAAATAATTAAAAGCGGCATGAGAAACAACAAAATATCTTTTATTCTCATCAACATTTTTAAGCTCATCAGCAAATTTTTTGTCTAATTGCTTGAATTTTGCAATATTTTCATCAAGATTTTTCTTGTAATAATCTTTATTTTTAGGATCAATTTCAACAACTTTTTCATAAATATCCTCAAGCTCAGTAATTGCATTTTTTATAGAAAGCCAAGTGTGAGGATTTACCTTATCCTTTGAAACTTTTCCATCCTTTGCTGAAGAAAGTAAAGTTAAATTTTTAGAAAGATCAACAAATTTTTCCTTATCATCAGAAGAATTTTTTAAATCATCAATGAAAGTTTCCATAGAAGCTCCGTTATAAATTACCAAATCAGCCTTGATAATATTTTTAATATCTTCAGTTTTTAGCTCAAAAGAATGAGGCTCTTGGCTTTTATCAATAATAGATTTGACAATAAATTTATCGCCAACAATTCTTTTTGTAAGCTCCTCCACAGGAAAAAAGCTTGTATAAATTAATTTCTTATTAGAAGAATCTTCTTTTTTTGAAATATTTTCTTTTTGACATCCCCCAAATAAAAAAATAAATCCAAAAATTAAAAAAACCGCCAATAAATTTGTTTTTTTGTGTTTCATATAATCTCCTTTCTTGCAAATGATTCGCATTATAATATTTTTAATTCTACTACAGAAAAAAATTAAATGCAAATGATTTGCAAGATAAAATTAAAGATTTTATAAATTATTTTTATTCAAAGAATTTTTTTAAGATTTGTAGAGATTATTATAAAATTTATCAAAAATATAAATTGAAAAAATTATTCATTTCGGTATTGTAAAAGTAGAAAAGAAAAGGAGAATTTATGATTTACAAAGCAGATTACGTAATACTAGAAGACAAAATTGAAAAAGATTTATTTGTAGAAGTGGAAGATGGAAAGGTAAAATCACTTTCCAAAAATGAGCCAGAAAATTTCACTTATTTGGAAGGAATTTTGGCTCCAGGACTTGTGGACACCCACATTCACGGCTACAAAAATGAGGATATAATGAATGCCAAAAAAGGAGCATTGGATATAATTTCACAAGGCTTACTTGAAACAGGTGTCACATCATTTTTGCCAACAACTCTTACAGATTCAACTGAAAGATTAAATGAAGCTGTAAAAGTTGTGGGAGAAGAATATAAGGATGTAAAGGGTGCAAAAGTTAGGGGAATATTTTTGGAAGGTCCATTTTTTACAGAAAAATATAAGGGAGCCCAAAATGAAAAATATATGTCCGATCCTGATATAGAAAAATTGAAAAAATGGAAAGAATTATCAGATGGACTTGTAAATAAAATTGCCATTGCTCCCGAAAGAGCCGGCTCACAAGAATTTATAAAAAAAGCAAATGCCATGGGAGTTTATGTTGCACTAGGTCACTCCGATGCATCTTATGATGAAGCAATAAAAGCTGTAGAAGATGGAGCAAATATTTTTGTTCACACTTTTAACGGAATGAGCGGACTTCATCACAGAAATCCTGGTATGGTAGGAGCAGCTATGAATTCAGATGCAATCTCAGAATTAATTTGCGATGGTCATCACGTAAATCCAGCAGCAGCAGAAATTTTAATAAATAAAAAAGGCTATGACAAAATTGCCCTAATAACAGATTGTATGATGGCAGGAGGAATGCCAGAAGGATCATATAAATTGGGAGAATTTCCAGTAAAAGTAGAAAATGGAACAGCAAGATTAGAATCAGGATCATTAGCAGGCTCAATTTTAAAATTAAAAGAAGCAGTTCAAAATGTAGTAAATTGGGATATAGTAGATGTATTTGAAGCAGTCCAAATGGCATCATTAGTCCCAGCAAAATCCGTAGGAATAGATAATGTATGCGGAAAAATAAAACAAGGCTACGATGCAGATTTTATATTATTAGATTACGATTTAAATTTAAAAGCAACCTATCTAAATGGGGAGAAAAAATACTCAATTTAATAAAAAAATTAATATCTCCCGCACATCATAATAAATTTTATGATATGTGGGAGATATTTTAATTGGAAAACAACAATTTTAAAGTGGATAACTTTATACTTAAATCTATAAGTTTATAACTTCTCCACTTTCGATAGATTTATGAATAGCTTCTGCAACTTGGGTTGCCTTGATACCATCTTCTAGTAAGGATCTATAATTTTTTCCATATTCTACAGTGTAAATGAAATCAATCATAGGCTCAAGACCAAAACCTGAAACCTCCTTTTTCTCAAAATTCATAAAAATATAATTAGGCAAGGATTCTTTATTTTGATCATAAGTTTTAAGTCCTCTATAGGATTCATTTTTAAAATATTGCTTTTCTGTAAGGATTATAAGTTGTCCATCATTTGATTTTGGAAAAGAATTTGGAAGAGTCCAAGAATTTTCTAAAGTCCAATTTGATCCGTCCTCAAAATTTAGAATAGCAGATATAGAATCGTAAGAATCTATATCTTTAGATTTTAAAATTTTTTTTGTTCCTCTAGCATATACTGACTTAACTTCAGAGCCTGTTATATATCTCATCAAATCTATACAATGGATTCCAACAAACCAGGTTGGGGATGATTTATCTGCCCAATTAAACCATTTAGTTGGAACATCTATTACATCATCAAGTGACATATATCCTCTAATAACTGTATCATTTTCGGCTAATATCTTATTTCTTATTGCATTGTATGCTGGATCCCATCTTTTATGAAAATCAATATAAATATTTACATTATTTTCTTTTGCTAATTTTTCAATTTCTTTTGCTTGCTCTACACTTGTAGTTACTGGTTTTTCGCAAAAAATATGTTTAACTCCAGCTTTTATTGCATCTTTTAATGGTTCAAAGTGATATGGGTCTGGAGTACAAATTGATATAGCATCAAGTTTTTCTTTTTCTATCATTTCTTTTACAGAAAGATAACCATCTAAGCCATATTTGTTTTTTGCTTTTTCCAAAGTTTTTTTATCCATGTCACATATAACTAATTTATTAATTTCTTTTAAACTTTTAAAAGTTAATATATGATATGTTCCATAAATTCCTGCTCCTACAATTCCCAAATTAATTGACATTTCTTCCTCCTAGACCAAATTGTTTTTCTTTAAGTATTGTTTGTTTATATATAAAGCCACAGCATCAATACCTAGAAGTAAAGCAATTCCTATTACTTTCATAGAAGCAAGTTTTGTAGGAATGAAGATAAATAAGTTACCTAATGCCATAGTAGTTGCTTGTTGATTTTGACTTACCAAATCTAATCCTTGATTTATAGACATTTGATTAAATAATGGCGCAGCCCAAGTGGAAATCCATAAAACTAATGGAATAAATAAAATACCTGAAACGAAAGTCCTTCTTTTGTTTGCTCTATGAACGATTGTAGCAAAACAAACATAGAAAGCTGCAAAAGGAACTTCTCCAAGTGGTAAGGTTCTATTTCCTGGAAGAACAGCTGCCAATATCATAAAAATTGGGATCATAACAACTCCAACACTCTGTGTTAAGGTGTGACCTATTGTTACAGCGGAGTCAAGACCTATGCTAAGAGTTCTTCCCTTAAAATTTTTAGCAAAAAAGGATTGAGCTTGACCAGAAATTGGCATAAGACCTTGAACGATTAAATTAACCATTGTTGGATATAATTTTAATATAGCGGCAGTTTTTATTGAAACATCCAGAATACCCTTTACATTATATTGAGCTGAAATTCCAAATATTAATCCCATCAACAGACCTAAGAATAGAGGATCTCCAAAGACTGTAGATATTAATGAAAATAATTTGTTATCTTTCTCCTCTTCAAACTCATCTTCATCTTTAAAATCAAAGAAAGGTATTTTATCGTATATTTTATCAAGTAGCATAAACAAAGGTGCTGATGCTGCCGCGAAACCATGTGGTATAGAAACACCTTCAATACCTATAACCTCTTCAGTTTTTTTGGCGTTTAGATCTGCAAAAACATATCCTAAAACTGCATGGCTTACAGCTGCAATTATAGAAAATATTGCGCTTTTTGTTAATCCATATACAAATCCTGCTGTGATACAGTAATACCAAAAATTATAAATATCGACATTTACTGTATTTGTGAATTTTCCAGCGACTAATAATATATTTACAATTACAATCACAAGTATAATTATTGCTGATAAAGAAAAACCAAATCCTGTTGCGGCTGCAGGGCCTCCGCCAATATCGATTGCTGAAAGATTTAAGTTAAATCTTTTAACAAAAGCATCAATTACAGGAGATAGAGAATCTGCTACCAAGCCTCCTACGATACTAACACCAATTAATCCTATTCCTACAGTTGCTCCAGATTTAATTGCATCGAGTAGTTTAAGACCAAAAATAAGTCCTAATAACATCATTAGTATTGGAACAAATATATATGATCCTAGATCCACTATATAGGCCAATGCATTTTGTAAAAATTCCATAATCTTCTCCTTTTATTTTATTATTTTAAAGCATCTACTATTTCTTTTTCAGTCTTATCTTGATTTATTCCTGATAAAAATGAGCTTCCTTGAACAACTTGAGTTTTGTATTTTTTTTGATCAACTTTCATTGTGGTTATAAAAAGATCTGACTTATTATCATAACCAGGTAATTCTGAAAGTCTTGTTTGAATAATATTAGCTTTAATTTTGTTCTTTTTTAAAATATCTTCAACTTTCATCCTTACCATTGTTGATGTAGCAACACCTGCACCACAAGCTATAACTACTGTTTTCATAAAATTACCTATTTAATCCCTTCTTTGTTAAAAAAATCTATTATTTCTTCCTCACTAACTAAATTCTTTAAATATTCTATTTTTTTTGAGTCTGTAAAAAGTGTAAATAGTTTTTGTAGCATTTCAATTTGGTTATTTCCACCTTTTATAAGCATCATAATAACTATCTTCACATCAACATCTTCGGACCCATCCATGTTTTCAAAACTTACTGAATTTTTTAAAGTAAGAATAGAGAGTTTTTCTTCTTTTATATGGATAGAATCAGTATGGGGAATTGCAATACCACATACTGAAGTTTTTAGTCCAGTTGGATAATTTTTTTCTCTATCTACTAGACCTTTTAAAAAACTATCTTTTACATATCCAAGATTAATTAAATTTTCGTTTAAGAACTTGAAAATCTCCATTCTATTATTAAAATTTTGTTCAGTAAATATTAAATCTTTTTCTAAAAGCATATTTACTTATACCTCACTATTCAAAAGGATGGACTATTACACCTTTTACCACTCTGTTTACTGTTCCAGATTCTGAAGGATTGTCTACATCATTGTCTATTTTTATAGCTGTTTTATAGGCGAATAATTGACCTAAAATTAAATATACAATAGACAAATAAGCATCTGGGATATTGTTTTCTATATTAAAGGATAAGTTACTTTCTTTGAACCTAGAGCTTCCTATTCCTACAAGTTTTTTAACGATTTTTTCAGACTTCATTTCATTAATAATATCTATATCGTATTTTGCTGTGTAATCGTCATTTGATATATAGTTAAAAACTATAGTTTTTTCATCTAAAAATGATTTTGGACCATGTCTAAATCCTGCTGATGAATCGTGTAAAGTTGCTATTTTTCCTGCTGTTAATTCTAAAATTTTGAGGCTTGCTTCAGTAGTCATATATGATAAAGCTCCACTTCCTAAATAGACTACTCTGTTAAAATCTTCTTTTACAATATTTTCTATAATTTCATCATAGGATAAAGATTTATTTCCAAGTTTAATTATTTCTTCTAAGATGCTTTCATTAAAGTTTTTATCAAAAATAATTAATGCAGCAAGAAGCATTGATGTAGCAGAACTTGTCATCGCAAAGCCTTTATCATTTGTTCTATCATCAAGAATTACTGCAAGGGCATTTTTTTCGTTTTTAGCATCTTTTGCTAAATTTCCGTCTTTTGAACAAGTTATAAACAAGTGTCTTATATCAGATATAAGTTGATTTGCAAGATTGACGCTTGCAAGCGATTCAGGTGAATTCCCACTTCTTGCAAAATTTACTAAAAGTGTGGGCTCATCAATCAAATAGTCTTTAGGATTTGACATTATTGATGGAGATGGATATGAATAAAATTCAAATTTTCCATAGCTTGTTTTGTTTAAATAATTTGCTATTACATCACCTATATAGTTTGATGTTCCTCCACCTGTAAAAATAACTCTTACTTTTTTTTCTGAAAAATTTATAAAGTTATAAATTTTTTCTTTTTGTTCTTTAATGATTTCAAAAGTTTTTTTCCACATTTCTGGTTGTTGATAAATTTCTTTTAATGTAACATATTCTCTAGACATATTATTCCTTTCTTAAAACTAAATTTTAAACCGCGGATATCGTTTTTAACAAAAAATAAGTTTATTAATTGTTTAAATATATGATATTATAAATATTTATAATTGTCGTTGTAAAACATTTCCATAAGTGAAGGCTGCTTGTAAACTTTATCTGTATATTCAATTAATTTAGCTAATGCTATAATTTATTTAAAGAAGTAGAGATTATAAAATTTTGAGGTGGTTATGTGAGAGAAAGTAGAATAAAAAAAATATTTGAAATTCTAACCGAAGATTTTAAACCATATACTGCCAAAGATTTGGCAACGTTGATAGATTATAGCTCAAAAACAATTAGGGATGATATTAAGCAACTTAATAATTTACTTTTTGATAATGGAGCATATATTGAATCAAAATCTGGAGTTGGATATAAATTTGTAATAAATGATAAAGAAAAATTTTCTATTTTTATCCAAGATATATGGCCGAAATATGCTATAGAAGATGAAATGAATTCACAAGACTATAGAATAAACTATATTGCAGTTAAATTAATAATGAAATATGACTATATTAAATCAGATGACTTTTTAGATGAACTTTATATAAGCAAATCACAGCTTAATATGGACCTTAAAATTTTAAAAGAAAAATTATCTGCTTACAGATTGAAAATAGTTTCTAAACCTCATTATGGAATGAAAATCATAGGATCAGAAATAAATATTAGAAAATTTTTGGCTAATAACATTGATGGTCTTATATCAAAAGAGGATTACGAAACTTTATCTAAAATCACAGATTTTTCAATTGATACAATTCATTCTATTGAAAGTATGGTTTTCAAAACTTTTAAAAAATATAACTTTGTTACTAATCTTGTAAAATATAATAATTTTCTAATTTATTTGATTATAAGTTTATATAGAGTTAGTGAAAAAAGAGAGATTGAAGATATAGATAATAACAATATAAAATCTAAAAACAAGGAAATTAGTAAAGTTAGCTTAGAAATTTATAATGAGATTTGTAGGCTTTATAAGATAAAATTCAATGAAGCTGAACTGTTTTATATAGATATAAATTTATCAACAAATACAGATTCTATAAATACCAATGATTTAAAATTAGAAAAATTAATAGATTATATTCTAGAAAAAATAAAAATAGCTATGAATATTAATTTAGTTGATAATGTAAATTTAAAGTCATCGCTAAATGCACATTTAGGGCCTATGATTGAAAGAGGAAAAATCGGTATAAAACTTAAAAATCCGCTATTAGAAGATATAAAAAAAGATCATATTGCTTTGGAATGTGCAAAAATTAGTAAATATTATATTCAAAAAAAATACAAAATAAATATAGATGAAGATGAGTTAGGATATATTGCCTTGCATTTTAGTGCGGCTATTGCTGAAAAGAGGGAGAATTTAAATAAAAAGAATGTTCTTTTGGTTTGTGCTAGTGGCAAAGCTACAGCAAAAGTTTTAAAATATAGATTTTTACACGAATTTTCCAAATATATAAATATTCTAGATACTAGCGATTACCTGAAATTAAAAGAAATTAATATAAAAAAATATAATTTAATAGTAACAACTATTCCTTTGGATTTATATACAGATATTCCAGTTGTAGAAGTAAGTGCATACCTATATAAAAAAGATATTAGCCAAATATTAAGGATACTGAAAAATAAAAATATTTTTGATAACATTAAATGTTTATTTGATAGAGAATTATTTTTTAATATTAAAGAAAATTGTAACCACAAAGATATATTAGATTTTTTATCGAAAAAAGTGAATAAAAGAACGGGGATCAATTCCAAAATTTATTATAAAGAATTAATAGATAGAGAAGAATTAGCCTCTACATGTTTTGAAAATAAAGTTGCAATCCCTCATCCTCTCAATTCAGTATGCAATGAAAATTTTATATCTGTACTTATAAATAAAAATTCTATAAAATGGAAAAATCAAAAAGTTAATATTGTTATTTTAATAAACATAAATGAATTAATAGACAATGAAATAGTAGAAAACTTTTATAAGATTTTAAGCGAATATTTAACAAATAATGATAAAATATTAAAATCAATGCAAGCTGAAAATCTAGAGGAGTTTCTAAAAGAATTTTTAAATTAATAATTTGTATAACAAAAACAGAATAGTATCAATAAGATAATCCTCTTTAAGAGTAATTTCCTACAAACAAAACAGGTGTTAGCAAAATAAAATGCTAACACCTGTTTTTTTGAAAATATTTTAATAAATTTATGAGCTTATTAAAATTTTAATACAATATTATAACTAGGTTTTAAATTATTAATTAAAGTTGATGTAATTTTTATATTCCATCTTCAAAATTATCGTCTTCAATTTCGTTTTCGTTTTTGTATTGTATTACTGATTCTCTTCCAATATTAATTATTTCTTCAACGCTATCATCAAGATTTCCAGAAGAATTTAAAGCTTGATAAAGGCTTGCAAAATTTAAACCGGCTATAACTCTTACGTTTGGAAGATCTCCCAAAGTCATTACAGCTCTATTAAATGGAGTTCCTCCTGCAAGATCGGCAAGGACTATAACATTCTCATAATCTTTTAATGATTTGTAATTTTCTTTTAATTTTTGGTCAAATTCATCAAGATTATCATTTTCTTTAAATTCTTGTATTTTTAAATTTTCAAATTCTCCTGCAATCATCTTAACAGCGGAATAAACTCCGCTGGCAAGAGATGCATGACTTGTTGCTATAACTGCATTAGCCATTAAAATACTCCAATATAGGCACCAGCTACACCGAGGATTAATAAGAAGGCAATACATTTAATTGGAGTCCATTTTTTCTTTGTCAATAAGAAAAATAGCAACAAAGTTATAGCTAGAGGTACAAGATCTGGAATTATTCCATCTAAAACTTCTTGAATTTTAACTTTAACAGGTTGTTCTTCGTAAGTGTTAAATTCGATTTCAGATTTTCCGTTTCCTAAATCTCTTATAACTGCTCCATCGTTTAATTCTTTTTTATCTTTGTCTTTATATAATAATTCGTCATATTCTGATAACTCATCGTTATTAACAACTGTATCTACTAGAACAGGTGCATTTGTTGTACCATTATCTACTTCAAGTGCTATTGATGTATCTCCATATACGCTTACTAAAGCTCCTACAACCAATACTCCAAGAATTGATGCTGCTCTAGTAAATTCTTTTGCGTTTTGCGTCAAAACATCAATGGCAGATTCGCCCATCCTATATGACCAATTCATCAACCAAAATCTTATAGCAAATTGGCATATATTAAATACTACAAAGAAAAGTATAGGACCTGCAATTGAGCCCTGCAAGGCCATGTTTGAAGAAATACCTGCAACGATTGGTACAAGGGTAAACCAGAATAAGGCATCTCCTATTCCTCCCAAAGGTCCCATGGCTGCAACTCTTACGGCTCTTATTGTAGGGATTTCAACTTTATTTTCTTCTAATGAAAGGATAATTCCCATAACAAATGTTATAAGGAAAGGATGTGTGTTAAAAAATTCTAGGTTGTGAGCCATTGATTTAGAAAGATCATCCTTATTTGTGTGAATTTTTTCAAGACCTGGCAAGATTGAATATAACCATCCACCAGCTTGCATTCTTTCGTAGTTAAATGATGCTTGAAGAAATAATGATCTCCATACCATCTTATTTAATGTTTTTTGATCTAGTTTTTGACTAGGGTTGGTATCTTTATAAGAATTCATATCATTATATTCCATCTTCTTCTCCTCCTTCAAAATTTGAAGCTGCACTTACATTTTTTAATCCTACATGAACTTGGTAATCCCAGAAAGCAAGTGCAAATCCTATTAATGAAATTATTAATAGAGCTGAACCAGATAGGGATTCGTTAGCCATTACAATAACTGCAAGGGCAAATCCGATAAAGAAAAATCCCCAAAGATCTCTTGAAACCATAAGTCTTAATAAAACTGCAAAACCTACAAATTTCATCATACCACCAGCAACTCCAAGACCGTGCATTAGAGTTTCTGGAATCATAGCTGCAAGTTTAGCACCGAATGAAGATCCTGCTATAAAGAATAAAACTACTATAATACCAAAAATGCTTCCCAAAAGAATCATTGCGAAATAATTGATTTTTTCAATTCCTTTAGGGTCTGCATCTTTTGCATATTGATCAGCTTTTGCCATAACTGGACTCATCAAAGTAAATATAATTGTAACACCGTATTGACCTAAAAGTGCAAAAGGAATTGCTGCAGCTACAGCTGCATTAGGTTCAAGACCTGATGTTACGGCAAAAATAACAGAAACTATTCCGCCTATAACTGCATTTGGAGGTTGAGCTCCACCTACAGGCATATTTCCTATTGTCATTAATTGATAAGTTGCCCCAACTATAAGTCCTGTGTGCATATCTCCCAAGATAGCTCCTATAACAGGACCTGTAATTATAGGTTGATATAATGATTCTAGGAAAGAGAATTGGTCAATAGCTACTACAAAAGTAACTAGAAAAATTAAAATTATTTGTAATATATTAAAGTTCATACAATCCTCCTAGATATTTTATGAAAATAATTTATTAATGTCTTCTGCTGATTCAGTAGGTACCTTTCTAATTTCTAGATTGACACCTTTTTCTTTAAGTTTTTTAAAAGCCTCAACGTCGTTGTCGTCAACAGCAACAACTCCTGCAACTTGTCTTTTGCCTTCAGCCATGTGCATATTTCCTATATTAAGATCTTTAATAGGAACACCGCCTTCAACAAGTGTTAGAACGTCTTTTGGGCTTTCACATATTATGAAAATTTTTTGCCTATCAGCAGCCTTGTGTATAGTATCAATTGTCTTTTGAAGAGTCCAAAACCTAGTAGCAACACCATTAGGAGCAGCCATAGTCATAAGATTTTGTCTCATTTTATTATTTGCTACATCATCATTTGCAACAAGAATAAGATTTGCGCCAATAACCTTTGTCCATTGAGTAGCAACTTGTCCGTGTAATAGTCTATTGTCTATTCTAGTTAGAACAATATTAGGCATAATAAAACTTCCTTTCAAATTAATTTAGTATTTCACTAATAGAGTAACGGCTAACTTTAATTTCAACATCCTTGGCAATTTTGATGATAGCATAATCTTCTTTCAAAGAAACAATTTTTCCATAAATACCATCAGTCAACATAACTTCCTTGCCAGGTTTAAGATTTTTGTGTAAGCTTTCAAAATATTTCTTTTTCTTTTTTAGATTTCTGTGGCTTAATATTTGACTAATTAGTACAAAAATAGCTATAAAAATCAATAAAACCAAGGATGTCCTTGCTATTTCACCTAACATAATCCTCCTTTCTTAAATTATCGAAATAATTTTAAAAATTTTTAGAAACATTTTCCCAAATTTTAAAAAAATTATTCTCTAAATTTGAAATATAATTGCCAAAATTTTAAAGTGAGAAAAATTTTATAAAAATAGGATATTTTCTAGAAAACCAGAAAAATAAAATCAAAATATTTATCTGGTAATTACCATTATTTTATATAAAATTAATTGATATGTCAAGAATTAATTAAAAAAATAATTTTAAAAGCTCATTTAAGCATAAAAAAGTCAAAGCAAACTAATAAAAAAACAAATTACAATAATAAAAATTCAATCAAAAATTATTCTTGCAAGAAAAATAAATTTTGCAAAGTAAAGAAAACGATACATTAAAAAAAAAGAAATTATAAAAAATTTTAAAGCTTAGAAAATTTTAATTTGAGATTTTTAAAATTAAAAATTATTTTTAAATCCTGAATTTAAATTTATTTCCTTGACCTTGGTCTTTATTTTATATATACTAATATTAGCAATGGTAGTTACCAATGAAAAACTTTTAAAAAGGATGGTATCATATGAGAGAAGTTTTTTTGGGGATTGATGGCGGTGGAACAAAGACGGCTTTTGTTCTTGAAGTTAATAAAAAATTATATGAGCACAATGAAAAAACTATTCACTTAAAGCAAATTTCTAGAGATGAATTTTTTAAAAGATTAAAAAATGGAATTGAAATTTTAGTTAAAAAGGCTGGAATAGAAATTTCTGATATTGATTTTACTTTTTTGGCTATGCCGGGCTTTGGGCAATTTAAGGAAGATGAATCTTTTATTCTTGAAAGTCTTGAAAAAATTTTGGGATCTAAAAATTTCAAAGTTGGAAATGATTGTTTAAATGGTTGGGCAGGCTCTTTGAATGCGAATGCTGGTATTAATTTGGTTCTTGGAACTGGCTCAATTGGTTTTGGTGTTGATAATAATGGAAATAGTATGATGTGTGGAGGCTGGGGACCTTTGCTTGGAGATGAGGCTAGTGGGTATTATATTGGTCTTAAAATTTTAAATATTTTTACAAAAATTTCTGATGGTAGATATGAAAAAAGTCCGATTTATGATCTATTGAAAAAGGAATTGGAAATCTCTGATGATTTTGAAATAATTACTTTGGCAAATAATATGCAAAGGGACGAGCTTGCAAGTCTTTCAAAAATTTTTTCTAAGGCAATTGATGAAAATGATCCTCATGCCTTAAATCTTTTGGATAATGTTGCAAAAGATGCTAGCCTTGTTATAAATACTCTTATCAAAAAACTGGATTTTAAAGGTGCTGTTAAGGTTTCATATTCTGGTGGCGTTTTTAATTTGGGTCAAAGATTGCTTGATAAGATTGAAGAATATGCTGATGATAGGGTGGAGATTGTAGAGCCTTTTGCAAATCCTTCTATTGGTTCTTTGATTTTGGCAAAGAAATTTTATGAAAAAGGAGAGATGATTTGATTTTAAGTATAACGGCAAATCCTTCTGTTGATATTTCATATAATATTGAAAATCTCAAAATTGATGATGTTAATAGGGTAGAGCTTGTAAATAAAGATGCAGGTGGCAAGGGCATTCATGTTTCTTATGTTTTGAATGAATTGGGAGAAAAGGTAATAAATTCTGGTTTTGTTGGCGGAAAACTTGGGGAATTTATTGAAAAAAGGCTTGATGAAAGAAAAATATCCCATGATTTTATTAAGCTTGATGATGAAACTAGAAATTGTATTGCAATAATTCATGATAATAAGCAAACGGAAATTCTAGAAAAAGGTCCAAAGATTGGCTTGGAAAAGGAAAAAGAATTTTTGGCTCATCTTGAAAAATTATCAAAAAATATTGAAATAATAAATATATCAGGTTCTTTGCCAAAAGGTCTTGATGCAAGTTTTTATCAAAAAATTATAAAATTTGCAAAAGAAAATAAAATATTTGTATCACTTGATACATCTGGAAATACTTTGAAAGAAATTGTTAAAGGCGAAATTAAGCCTGATTTGATAAAACCAAATGAAACAGAAATAAAAGATATTATTGAAAAAGAATTTCCAGAAAATGAAGAGGAAATAAGAAAAATATTTGAAAAAGCTCCCCTTAAAGATATTCCTTATGTAATTGTTTCTCAAGGAAAAGATGGTGCTTTATTTAAAATAAAAAATAAAATCTACAAGGCTAAAGTTCCAAAGGTTAAAGCTATAAATCCTGTTGGAAGTGGCGATTCGACCTTGGCTGGAGCTTTATCTGCAATTTTTAATAAGGAAGATGATGAAGATTTTATAAAAAAATCAATGACTTGTGGACTTTTAAATGTTCTAAATGAGGAAATTGCCCACATAAATATAAATGATTTTGATAAATACAAAGAAAAAATAGAAATTAAGGAGTTAATATGAAAATTTCAAAAGAAAAATTAGAAAATCTAGAAAAATTAGCAAATGAAGATGGAGTAATAGCAGCTCTTGCCATAGACCAAAGAGGTTCTATGGAAAAAATGATGAAAAAAGCAAACGAATCATTGAATAATGTTGAAGGAATTTCTGAATTTAAAAGACAAGTTTCAAAAGAACTTACACCTTTTTCATCATCAATTTTGTTAGATCCAATTTATGGAAAAACTGCTATTGATGCAAAAGATGAAAATGCGGGCTTAATTATAAGCTACGAGCAAACTGGATATGATGAATATGAAGTAGGCAGACTTCCTAAATTAATTGATTTTATGTCAGGACTTAGGGCAAAAGAAATGGGAGCAAACGCTCTAAAAGTTCTTTTGTATTATGATGTTGACGAAGATGAAAAAATAAATGATGTGAAAAAAGCTTGGGTTGAAAGAGTTGGTTATGAGGCAGAAGGCTTAGGACTTCCATATTTTTTGGAAATTGTAACTTATGATTATACACTTGATAGCGAAAAAGATGAAAATTATGCAAAAGTTAGACCAAAAAAAGTAATTGAAGCTATGAAAGAATTTGATAATCCTAAGTATAAGGTTGATGTTTTGAAAGTAGAAACACCAGTTAATATGAATTTTGTAGAAGGCTATGGAGAAAATTTTGTTTATAGCAAAGACCAAGCTAAGAAATTTTTCAAAGACCAAGCTGATACGACAAGTATTCCATTTATATTTTTATCAGGTGGAGTAAGTGCAGAACTTTTCAAAGAAACTTTGGTTTTTGCCAAAGAAGCAGGATCAAATTTCAATGGAGTTTTGTGTGGAAGAGCTACATGGAAAGATTGCGTTGATATATATGCAAAAGATACAGAAAAATCAAAACAATGGCTTAAAGAACAAGGAAAAGAAAATATTCAAAGCTTAAATGAAGTTTTGAAAGAAACAGCTGTTTCAATATTTGAAAAAATTGAAAAATAAAAAAATTTAAAAAACAAATTAAGATAATTATTAATAAAACAAGCAAATTGGTCTTGAATAAAGTACCAGAGAAGATATAATATTATTTATATGATGGTTACTACCAATGAAGGAGGGCGTAATGCTTTTAGATGAAAGTAAGTTGGAAGAAAAAGATTTTAAATACACTTACACAGAAATTTTAAATCAAGCAGATACATGGCTTGAAGTTTATGATTTATACGAAAAAAGAAAAAATGATATAGAAAATTTTTTAAAAAAAGTTGGTAAAGATTGCAAGGTTATTTTTACAGGTGCAGGAACAAGTGAATACGTGGGAAACATTGCCCTTGATTATTTAAAAACTCATGGAGAATTTGAATTTGAATCAGTTGCTACAACAGATTTGGTTTCAGCTCCTTACCTACATTTTGAAAAAAATCAAAAAACACTTTTGGTTTCTTTTGCAAGAAGTGGAAATTCCCCAGAATCTCTTGCAGCTGTAAAACTTGGCAAAGAAATCGTAGATGATTTTTATAATTTGCCTATAACTTGCGCAAAAGAAGGAAAACTTGCTCAAGCTTTGAAAGATGATGAAAATTCTTATGTATTTTTAGAACCAGAAATAACAAATGATAAAGGATTTGCTATGACAAATTCATTTTCATCAATGTTGCTTGCGACTTTATTAATTTTTGATACAAAAACACAAAATAAAAAAGAAATCGTAGAAAAAATTTCAAAACTTGGAAAAGAAATTTATAATAATTTGGAAGAAATTGAAAATTTAGTAAATTTTGATTTTAATAGGGTTGTATATCTTGGCTCAGGTCCTTTGGGAAAATTAACAAAAGAAGCAAGATTAAAAATTCTAGAATTAACAGCTGGAGAAGTTGCAACAATTTGGGAATCATCAATGGGATTTAGGCATGGCCCAAAATCATTTGTTGATGAAAATACCCTTGTAATTTCTTTTGTTTCATCAAATCCTTACACAAGATTATATGATTTAGATATTTTAGATGAAATAGCAAATGATAAAATAGCAAAAAAAATAATAGGAATTTCAAATTCAAAATTAGATAGGGATTATGAATTGATATTTGAAGAAGATGGATTAGATGATGTATATCTTTGCCTTGCCTATATAATTATTGGACAAATAATTGCCTTAGTAACTAGCCTTAGAGTAGGAAATACTCCAGACAATCCATCAAGAACACACACAGTAAACAGGGTTGTAAAGGGAGTTACAATCCACGATTATAAATAAAGGAGTAAAAATAAATGTCAGCTCTTTACTCAAAACTCATAGATGAGTTGATCACAAAAATTTCCTTTATGGAAAAAGGAGACAAGCTCCCATCAGAAAGGCAACTTTGTAAAGACTACAATGTATCAAGAACAACTGTAAGAAATGCAGTTGGCTCTTTGGTAAATTCTGGTATGCTTTATCAAATTCAAGGCAAGGGAACTTTTGTTAGAGAACAAAATAGGCAAAATCTTTCAAATTATTATTCTTTTACCGAACAAACAAAAAGAAATGGCAAAAAGCCAAAATCAATCGTTATAAATTTTGAAATAAAAGAAGCAAATAGCGAGCTAAAAAAATTGTTAAAATTGGAAAAAGATGACAAGATAATTCAATTTGATAGGCTTAGGCTTGCTGATGACATAGCAATGATGTATGAAACAACAATTATTCCTTACAAGAAATTTTCAAAAATAAATAAACAATTATTATCAAAAAAAGCCCTTTATGATATATTTGATGAATTATTTAATACAAAAATTTACCAAGTTAAGGAAAGTTTTTCAGTATCAAGTGTAGAAAATGAAAAGGCAAAAGCTTTAAATATAAAAAGCCAAAGTCCTTGTTTAAAAATTCAAAGAGAAAGTTTCGATATAGAAAATATAATGATAGAATATACAATTTCTTATGCGAGAGCAGATAAATTTTATTATGAAACATCTTATAATCCCCAATCATTAATTAAGTAGGTCAAAATGACCTGCTTTTTTATTTTCTAAAATATAAATCAATAAAATAGAAAATCAAATAAATATTATTAAAAAAATATCAAAACTTGTTTAATTTTTTAAAAGCAGTATATTAAGACTGTATAAATTTTAAAATATGGAGGCAAAAAATGAAATTTAATAAAAATTTAAAATATGGAGCATCTGCTCTTGCCGTTGCTCTTTTACTTTCAGCTTGTTCTGGAGAAAATGCAAAAAATGCAAAGGAAGATGCAAAAGATGCTGTAAGCAATACAAAAGCAGCAGTTTCAGAAGAAGTAAATTCAGTTAAAGACAAGGCTGAAGACAAAAAAGATGAGATGACAACAGGAATTGAAGATAAAGAATTTAAAATCTCACTTGATGATGCTGTTAAAAAATTTAAAGAAGAATTTAAGGCAGATGAGATAGAAGTTTCATCTCTTGAATTTGATGAAGATAATGGAAAATATGCTTATGACATCAAAGGATTTAGTGGAAACGATGAATATGAAGCAAAAATAGATGCTGATAGCGGAGAAATTTTGTCAAAAGAACAAGACAAAGAAGATGATTCTAGTGATAAAAAAGCTATCGACTTTACAAAAATAAAAGATGCAAAAGAAGCTATTAAAAAAGCACTTGAAAACAACAAGGGATTTGTAAAATCCTATGAATTAGATGTAAATGATGAAGGAAAAACTATTTACGAAATCGACGTTGTTGGCGGAGACGATGTAGAACTTGATGCTGAAACTTTGGATATAATTCAAAAATAATTGTTGAAAATTAAAAAAAATTTGATTTTAAATGCTTAGCTTGTATAATGAAAGTGTAAAGAAACTAATGTATAAGATGCATTAAAAAAGACAGGAATTGCACTTCCTGTCTTTTTTTGTGGCTTAATGTTTTGCTTGATTCTTATCGTCAAGCCATTTGCAAATAAAATCATAGATAAAATTTGCTATAACGCTAAGAATAATTGAAACTAATATATTTTTAAGATGCATAATACTCACCTCCTTTTTAAATTATGGAGATGTTAGCAAAACATCATTTATATTTTATCACAAGAATTATTTAAAAAATAGGAAATTTCAAAATGGATTTTCTAATTTTAACTTGTATAATGAAAGTATATAGAAGTTAACAAGTTATATGCATTTAAAAAGACAGGAATTGCGCTTCCTGTCTTTTTTGCTTTAATCATTTGTGTAAATTTCTATAAACTTAAGAATAATATCAACAAACTTATTCCTAATATTAATTCAATTAATCCTACTTTTTTTGCATAAGATTTATCTTTTAATCCGTTTTTATAATCTTTTTCAAAGTTATTTATAAAATTATATTTTTTCTTAAAATAAATATTGAATCCAAAAAATATAAAGGCAATTGCCAATATCAAACTTATTATTTTAAATAATTTCATAAATTTCTCCTAGTAAGGAGCATTTTCTGGTTGTGCTCCCAATTTTTTTATCTCTATTCGTAAAATTTTTGCAAGTTTTGGCAAAATTATTAACAAAACTACGGTGTGAAATACGAAATTTATTGCCATCGTCGGAACTCTCACAGCAAATTGTGCCATAAATGGATTGCCAGTAAGTTGGCTAGTCCAAAGGGTATTTAAAAATAAACTGGTTATAAGAGAGTTCAAAATCGTAGCAAATACAATATTTTTTCTTGTGATTTCTTTTCTATAAAAAAAGAAAGTATAGATTAGGGCTGTGGCAATTTTTGTTGTAACAAAGGGAAAATAAAATCCTCCAGCTGTTGGGAAAATTAAATTTGAAATTACATCAATAATTATTGATGCAAAAACAGCAAGTGATGGATTAAAAATCGAGCACATAGCTGACGTTACAATAAAACCTAGTCCAACTTTTTGGCTTACTGTAGTTATAGAAAAAAATCTTGAAACTACAATTGATAATGCTATAAAAAAAGATAGCAAAATCAAAGTTCTGATGTTCTTTAAATTTTTCATTTTTTCCTCCTATTTGGTAGTCTGCCATCATAGGAAATGATGTAGCGGATGCAGGTTAAAATCTTTCGTCTAGAAACAACATCCCATTTTCTAGCACTTAACGCCTTAACCCTACTCTACCTATTTTATTTTTCTATATAATTATATCACTTAAAAATTTAAATAGAAATTATCTTTAATTTTCATTCTCACGCCTAAGTTTATTAGCAAATTTTTCCATAATAAAAGGAGTAAAAAAACTTGTAAGCAAAACGCCAAGAGCGATTTGAGCCGTTGTAGTTTGACAAAGAGCTGCAAGAGTTTGGTCGCTATTAGCTAAAATTTCTGGAACAGAAGTTGAAAGACCAGCAATAGATGAAATTCCTATACTTGTTATACCATTTTCCTTTAAAATTTTTCTTTCATAGAAAAATAATATAGGCAAGGTTAAAATATAAAATAAAATACTTATAAAAATCCCTTGAAAACTAGCCTTGAAAGCACTAATTAAATTTATACCAGAACCAAAAGACCAACCCATAAAAGGAGTCAAAATATTAATAGCAGGATAAAAAAATTCAGCCATTTCACGGTCAAAATTTCCGATAATTATACCAAAAATCAAAGGAATTAAAATCGAAATAAGAGGAGTCCAATCAATTACAGAACTTTTTGAAATTGAAAAAATTAAAATAGGAAAAGCGGGCATACACAAAATTTCTGCAAGAGAAAAAGCTGCAATATCATCCTTATTCCCATAATCATAAGAAAGAGCAAGATATAAAGCAGGATTTAAAGAACAAATACAAGTGATAAAAGCAAGAGCAGAAATTCCAAAAATTCCATCAAGTCCAAAAAATTTAACAAATAAAATTCCAAAAATCAGAGAAATAATGAATTTTAATAAAAGGATAGAGCCTTGTTTTCTAATGATGTTTTTCAAATTTTTCAAATCAAGAGAAGTTGCCGATAAAAAACAAATCAAACCGAGAATATAATTTATCCCCTTTTTTGTAAAAAAAGTCCCAGAAACTGTACCAACATTAAAAAAATTTGGGAAAAAAGTATAAAAAATTGCAGAAATCAACATAGGAATAAGCAAAAGCCCTCCTGGGATTTTTTTCATAAATTTTAACATAAAAACTCCTTTTATCATTATAAAAAAAGAATTTTCCTAAAAATTTAAGAAAATTCTAATTTTTTTAATTATTTTCAATATCAAGTTTTAATTGAATATTGTATTCGTCCTTGATTTTTTCAATTAGTCTTTGAGCAAGATCCTCAATATTTTCATCAGAAAAAATTTCCTCTTTTTTAACTTCCTTGTAAGGAAGGACAATATATTTAATCTTGTTATTTTTCAAAATTACAGCAGAACCTTTTTTGTCAGCAAGCCTTGCAATTTTTGAAAAATTTTTGTTAGCAGTGGATATAGAAACTAAATTGTCGCCATTAATTTTCATACAAGCCTCCTATCCTATTTATAGCCATTTTACAAAAATTTAAAACAAAAATAAGAAAAGGCAATATGTAAAATTTAAAAATTCCATATTATTTTAAAACATAAATCCAATAAAAATTAAATTATATCAATTAATTAAAATGAAAAAAATAATTTAGAACAGATCCTCATCTTCATCATTTGAAAAATCAATATCTTCAAGACTTGACATAGTAGTTGCCCAGTTTTTTTCTAAAGCCTTTAAAGCCTTATCCAAATCTCTTTTTTTCAAAAATTTGATAATTTCTGCGTGTTCATCAAAACTTGACATCTTGTGGCTATCATCCTCAAAAAAATAAATATCCACCCTAGAAACTTTTCTTTTTAAACCATCAAGCAAAGATTCGATTTCTTTGTTTTGTGCAAGATCAATAATTTCTTTGTGAAAAGCTTGGTCTAATTCTAAAATTTTTATATGATTTTTTTTGTCTTGAACTTTTTTAATATTTTCATTAATATATTCAAGATTTTCTATAATTTCATCATTAACATTTGAAAAACCAAGCTCCAAAGCAAGTTTTTCCAAACTAGAAATTATAGGATAAATATTTAAAGTTTCATCAACATCAATAGGAGCAACCATTGTCCATCTGTTTGCCTTTGACAAAATAAGCCCTTCATCTTCAAGCCTTAAAATAGCCTCTCTAACAGGAGTTCTAGAAATCCCAAGGGCCTCAGACAATTCATTTATACGAATTTTTGATTTAGGTTTTAATTCGCCAGAAATGATTTTTTTGAAATAAGGTCATAGGCTTCATCTTTTATAAATTTTCTTTTAATTGGAGAAGGTGTAAAATCCATAATAATTCCTTTCTTATTTCTTATAAGTATTATATCACATATTAGAAAATTTTAACAATTTTCTCTAGATTTTTAAATAAAAATTCATAGGCAAGTGAAAATCATTTTGCTTTTATTGAAAAAATCCGAAAACATTTTTAAAAGAATTTAAAAATAAAATTTTTTAAAAATAAATTTGCAAAAAAATATTTTGCTAGTAACATAGATTTATAAGAAAAAATAGTTTAGATGACGGGAAGAGTAAGGATTTTACTTTTTTTACAGAGAAAAAGTGTTTGCTGAGAGCTTTTGATTAAGATTATCCCCAAGACCACCCCTGATATTTTCGCTAATACGAAAGGCATGACCTGCCTTAAAACATTAATGAGTATAAATTAAGGTGGAACCACGACACATCGTCCTTTGGGATGGTGTGTCTTTTTTATTTAAAATTTTTAAATTCTATCTTAAAATTTATTTAATGGTTGTGCTTTATTTGAAATTTGTTACTAAATCTTTCTGAATTTTTAAGAAAGTGTGGATAAAAATTTTTAAGGAGTGAGAAAATGATAAAAATTAAATTACCTGATGAAAGTGTAAAAGAATATGAAAAAGGCGTAAGTGTTGGAGATGTTACAAAAGATATTTCCGAAGGCTTATTCAGATCAGCTTTGGGCGCTGTAGTTAATGGAAAAGTTATGGGTTATGCTGAACCTATAAATGAAGATTCAGATTTTAAAGTTGTAAAATTTGAAGACAAAGAGGGAAAAGAAATTTTCTGGCATACTTCAAGTCACGTTATGGCTTCAGCTATTAAGGAAATCTGGCCTGATGCAAAATTTGCAATTGGACCTGCAATTGAAAGCGGATTTTATTATGATATAGATCTTGAACACAGATTTGTTCCAGAAGATCTTCCAAAAATTGAAGAAAAAATGAAAGAAATTGCCAAAAAAGATTTGAAAATGGTAAGAAAAGAAATTTCAAGAAATGAGGCTTTGGAATATTTCAAAAAAGAAAACCAAGAATACAAGGTTGAATTAATTGAAGATCTTCCAGAAGATGAACTTATTACTCTTTATGAAATGGGCGATAATGTATTTGTTGACCTATGCAAGGGACCTCATCTTCTTTCAACAAAATCAATCAAGGCAATCAAATTAAATTCTATAGCTGGTGCTTATTGGAGAGGCGATTCTGATAGAAAAATGCTTCAAAGAATTTATGGTATAAGCTTTGAAAAGAAAAAACAATTAGATGAATACATTGAACTTCAAGAAGAAGCTAAAAGACGTGACCACAGAAAAATTGGTAAAGAAATGAATTTATTTTCTTTCCATGATGAAGCTCCAGGATTCCCATTCTTTAAAGAAAACGGAATGATTTTAAGACATGAGCTTTTAAATTGGTGGACAGATGTTTTAGCTGAAAATGGTTACGGCGAAATTCAAACTCCACTTATAATGAATGAAGAATTGTGGCACAGATCAGGCCATTGGGATCATTACAAGGAAAATATGTATTTTACAAAAATTGACGGGGAAAATTATGCAGTAAAACCAATGAACTGTCCTGGATCAGTTTTAGTTTATGGAGAAGAACCACATTCATACAGAGATCTTCCAATTAGACTTGCAGAATATGGTCAAGTTCACAGACACGAATTATCAGGTGCCCTTCATGGACTTTTCAGAGTAAGAACATTTACTCAAGATGATGCCCACGTTTATTGCTTGCCAAGCCAAGTAAAAGATGAAGTATTTAAAATGATTGACCTTGCAGATCTTTTATATTCAACATTTGGTTTTAAATATAAAATAGAATTATCAACAAGACCAGACGATTTTATGGGAAAAATTGAAGAATGGGATTTTGCAGAAAAAGCCCTAGAAGATGCTTTGATTGAAAGAGGAATTGATTATACAATAAATCCAAAAGACGGAGCATTTTATGGACCAAAAATTGACTTCCACTTGGAAGATGCAGCAAAAAGAACATGGCAATGTGGAACAATCCAACTAGATTTCCAATTACCACAAAACTTTGACCTAACATATATAGACGAAAACGGCGAAAAGAAAAGACCAGTAATGCTTCACAGAGCCCTTCTTGGATCAATCGAAAGATTTATTGGTTCAGTTACAGAACAATTTGCAGGAAGATTCCCACTTTGGATAAATCCAAAACAAGTTGAAATAATTCCAGTATCAGATAAATTTGCAGATTTCGCAGACGATTTAGCTAAAAAAATTAAAAAAGCTGGCTACAGAGTAGAAGTTGACCACAGAAGTGAGGGAGTAGGATATAAGATAAGACAAGCTCAACTTATGAGAACAAACTACATGCTAGTAGTAGGCGAAAACGAAGAAAAATCTGGAAAATTAACAGTAAGAAATAGAGACGGAGAAGAAACAAAAGACGTATCTTTCGAAGAATTTATTGAAAAATTAGATGAAGAAAGAGATAATAAATCTTTAGAGTCAATATTTTAAATAGATATTTTAGAAGATTAGGGTTATAATTTAATCATTGGATTTAAGTCTAATGATGATTATTTCCCTTATTTTCTTTGTATATTGAATAAAATATTTTAAAACTTTATGATTTAGGAGGTTTTTTATTAATAATGGAAAAATTTAATGCTTTAATCTTGGGAACAGATTCCAATTCTTACTCCGTAGCAAGAAGTTTCTATGAGGCTTTTTCAAAAAAAGCTATTGTAGCTGGTAGTGCAGTATTAGTACCTTTTGTCGATTCAAAGATTGCTGATATTAATACAAAAAAGAATTTTTCAACAGATGATGATGTTTTTGTAAAACTTTTAAATAAGATAGGTAATAAACACAAGGATGAAAAATTAGTTTTTTTTGTACCAACTGAAGAATATATGTCAATGCTTTTAAAAAACATAGACAGATTAGAATTTGATTTTGAAATTCCTTATCCTAACAAAGAAATGGGGGAAAAACTTATAGAAAAATCAAATTTTTATAAGTTATTAGATAAAAACAATATCATTTATCCAAAAACTCAACTAATAAATAAGGATAATTTGGATCAGTTGGACCTTGATGGCGAGCTTTTTTTAAAAGCTGATGATTATTCACAATTTTTGGATTTAGACCTTAAAAATAAGAAAAAGGGTTATAAAATAAAATCAAAACAAGAGGCAATAGATATTTTAAAGGAAATATTTGAAAAAGGCTACGATCATAATATGATAGTCCAAGAATATATAAATGGAGTAGATGGAAGCGAATATTCCCTCAATGGATATAGGGCTAATGATGGAAAAGTTTCAATGACCTTAGCTAGAAATTTATTATCAGATCATAGAGATATGTGGGTTGGCAATCATCTTGTTCAAATCGACTATGAAGATGAAGAATTTTATGAAATTGCAAAAAAAATAGTTGAAAAAATAGATTATTATGGTTTATTTAACCTTGACTTCAAAAAAGATTCTAAGACAGGAAAGATTTATTGTTTGGAAATGAATGTCAGACAAGGTAGAACTTTCTACTATACAAATCTTTCAGGTGTAAATTTAATAGAGCTTGCTATAAAAGATAAGGTATTTGGCGAATCTTATGAAAAAAGACCAGACAAAAAATTTATGCTAAAAGCCTTGTCAGATAGCTTTATAAGAGAAAATATTAATAAAAACTTGCTTGACGATTTTAACGAAAGATTAAGTTTTTCCCAAAATCCATTAATAAATGATCAAGATGATTCTAGAAAAAGAAGAAAAACAGTAGAAAAAAGTATAATAAGAAGAGAAAAGCAAATTGAAAATGAAGAATAAATAGCGGCTTTTGCCGTTATTTTTTCTGTTTTTTTGTTTAAAGAAAGGAGTTTTGATGGCAGAAGTAAAATCAGAAAAACTTGGGAAAATGCCTGAGGGAAAATTGTTGTTTGAAATGAGTCTTCCAATTATAATATCCATGCTTGTTCAAGCGATTTATAATATTGTCGATTCAATTTTTGTAGCTAGATTATCAGAAAAAGCTCTTACGGCTGTAACAATTTCTTTCCCGATTCAAAATATAATTATAGCCTTTAGCGTTGGTTTATCTATTGGTGTTTCGGCGCTTTTGTCTAGGTATTTGGGAATGAAAAATGAAAAAAAGGCGAGCAGTGTTGCAGTTCACGGAATAATTTTGTCAGCGCTTATGTCTTTGATTTTTGTTTTTATTGCAATATTTTTTGTTGAACCTTTTATAAAAATGCAAACAAATGATCCTAAAATTATTTCTTATGGTATAGATTATCTTCACATAGTTTGCCTATTTTCTTTGGGAGTATTTTTCGAAATATTTTTTGAAAAACTTCTTCAATCAACTGGACTTACGGTTTATACTATGCTAACTCAAGTTATTGGGGCGGTTATAAATTTGATTTTAGATCCCATTTTTATCTTTGGACTTTTTGGATTTCCAAGACTTGAGGTAAAAGGTGCTGCCATTGCAACAGTTACTGGGCAAATTTTGGGAGCTTTGATAGGACTTTTATTAAATTTAGTAAAAAATAAGGAAGTAAAATTAACTTTCAAAGGCTTTTCAATGTCCCATTTAATTTTTAAAGAAATTTTTTCAATAGGACTTCCAGCAGCTTTGATGAATGCGATCACATCCTTTGCAACATTTTTTATAAATACAATCCTTGCAGGCTTTGGCCAATCAGCAATAGCTGTTTATGGGGTACTGTTTAAACTACAAAGTTTTGAATTTATGCCAGTTTTGGGCATATCAAACGCTATAGTTCCAATAATTTCTTATAATTTTGGGGCGGGAAACAAAGAGAGAATAAAAAAATCAATAGAATTATCAATCACGTGGGCAACCCTTATGATAATTTTTGGTATGATAATATTTATGGTATTTCCAGAGACAATTTTAAATTTATTTTCAGCCACAGATAGAATGAAAGAAATAGGAATACCAATGATTAGAATTGTTGCGATTTCATATTTGCCAGTAGGATTTTCCATAGTATGCGCATCAATTTTCCAATCCCTATCAAGTGCAGGCATAGCACTTTTTGAACCATTTTTGAGACAATTTATAATTTTATTGCCATTGATGTATCTTATTGGAGAAAAAACTGGAGATATTAATAAAATCTGGTATTCATTTATAATAGCAGAATTTTTGGCAGGACTTTATTGTGCATATTTTTTAAGACGTGATTACAAAGAAAAAATAGAAATTTTATAATAAATTATTTTTTACCAGACTTATGTTCTTAGGTCTGGTTTTTTTATTTTAAAATTTTTAATATTAAGAATATTTACACCTAGGAAAATGTTTTGACAGCTTTGAGCAAATAGTGTATTATAAATTTGAAATGGTAATTACCAAAATGTATATTGAAAACGATTTATAAAAGGGAGAAGATTTATGAAGTCAAAAAACCATGAAAAAAATAAATTGCCTAAAAAAATACTAGCTTGCGCGATAAGTTTATCTGTGCTTACTATTGCGTCAAATGAGGCTTTTGCATCTGAAGAAAAACCTACAAATGAACTTGTTGAAAAAGAAAATTTTGAAAAAAATGATAAAAATGAAACTGAATTAAAAAATGACCAAATAAATAATGATGTTTCTAAAGAAGATGAAAGCAAAAAAGCTTTAGAAAATGAAAATAATAAAGAAGTTGAAAAAGAAAAAACAAATTCTTTTGAAAATAATGAAAAGCCTAAATTAGAAGAAAATAAAAATGATTTGCCTAAAAAATCTCCAGCAAAAGAGAATGAACAAAAGGAAGTTATAGAATGGAATAAGGCTTCAAAAGAAGGAGAGGTTGAAGAAACTATAGTAGATAATACTCGCTATAATAATTTAAAATCAACTCAAAAAAATGATAATGGTCAAAATACTGCAAATTTTAAAAAAGAAGGCGTTGAATCAAATCCTTCTGGTAATACAAATGTAAATGTTGATTTTATAGATAATTCTAATGAAAACCAATCTAGATTTGGTGTGTTTTTATATCACAAAGATAATTCAAATAATATTTTTGTAGGCTATGATAGGGCAGGCTGGTTTTGGGAATATAAATTAAATGGAAAAGGCGATTATTATGGCGGAAAAAGAGTAGAAGCTCCTAAAAAAGGAGAGAAAAATTCTCTTTCAATTTCTATCAAAAGTGATGGTCAATTAAATGCAACTAATAATGGAAATGCTGTTTTTGATACAAAAGTTATTCCAAAAGAAATATTTGATGCTTTAATTAATAATAGGTCAGTATTATTAAAATTGGGTTCTTATGGAAATGAAACAACAAATATTTTAGTAAAAACTGACAATCAAGAAAATATTAAAGCTCAAGAAAAACCAATCGAAAAGGCAGATGAGGCTGATGATTCTAAGGCTGTTTATGACACCATAGAATCAAAAGAAATGAAAGCCACAATTGATACTTTATTTCCAAGAGTAAAAGAATATTCATATAAGGGAAAAACATTTAAGGCAAATGTAAATTTCACTGATACTCTAAATATAAATGGAATAAAAGTAAAACCAGATGTAAAATATGAAAAAATTTCAGCAAATGAAGCCAAATATACTCTAACAATAAAAGATGATGCAAATTATATAAATGCAATTCTTGATGTTAGAATGAAAATTCTAGATAATCAATTACATTTTAATATTGTAAATATAGTAAATAATAACAACATCAAAGGTGGCTCTACAATTGATAATCCAAAAAAATTGATAACTACGATTGATTTTAAAGATAATTTTTTAGCATCTGTTTCAAGCAGTGAAGAAAATGCAAAATTTGATGGGGCAAGAATGAGTGTAAATACTCATCAAAAAGGCGATGACCATATTGATGTTACAAATCCTATGGGAAAAATAGAAAACAAGGGTTATATGTATGGCTTTGTTTCTAATAAAAATATTTCAGCAGGAGTTTGGTCAAATTCACAATTTAATTATGGCGGTGGAGCAAATGATTACACTAGACTTACTGTAAACAAAAAAACTTATGGAAAAGAAAATTTTGTGGGAATTGGCTCATCAGCTTTTCTTTATCAATTAGCTCACAAAAATGAAGATGGAACTTATAAAGTTTATGATGAGAGAACTTGGATAAAACCTGAAGCTAAAGTTATTTTAGCAGATGATTTAAATAATGATGGTAAAGTAGATTGGCAAGATGGAGCTATTGCATATAGAAATATAATGAACAATCCAAAAGGATCTGAATATGTAAAAGATTTGATCGGACAAAGAATAGCAATGAATTTTGGTTCCCAAGCTCAAAATCCATTCTTGGCAACTCTTGATGGAATTAAAAAAGTTTATCTAAACACAGATGGACTTGGACAAATGGTTTTATTAAAAGGATATGGCTCAGAAGGACATGATTCTGGTCACTTAAATTATGCAGATATAGGAAAAAGAATTGGTGGCGCAGAAGACTTTGTAAAATTATTAGAATTAGCAAAAAAATATGGAGCAAGAATAGGAATCCATGTAAATGCATCAGAAACTTATCCTGAAAGTAAATATTTTACACCAGATAGACTAAGAAAAGATGAAAATGGCAATTTTAAATATGGATGGAATTGGCTAGACCAAGGAATAAATATAGATGCGTCATACGATTTGGCAAATGGTAGATATAATAGATTCAAAGACTTATATGATATAGTTGGAGATAAATTAGATTTTGTTTATGTAGACGTTTGGGGCAATGGTCAATCAGGAGATAACAATGCTTGGCAAACTCATCAACTTGCAAAAGAATTAAATGATCTTGGCTGGAGAGCAGCTTTTGAGTGGGGATTTGCTGGAGAATATGATTCTACATTCCAACACTGGGCAGCAGATTTAACATACGGTGGTTATTCATTAAAAGGAATAAATTCTGATATAGTTAGATTTATTAGAAATCATCAAAAAGATTCATGGGTAGGAAATTATCCTAAATATGGTGGAGCGGCAGTTAATCCATTACTTGGTGGCTATGATATGATTGATTTTGAAGGTTGGCAAGGAAGAAATGATTGGGATGGATTTATTAAAAATATTTTCAAAACAAATCTTCCAACCAAATTTATCCAACATTACAAGGTATATGAATGGAAAAATGGAAATCCGGTAAATATGTCTGACAATGGACAAAGCTATAAGTGGACTCCAGAAATGGAAATTAAATTAAGAAATGAAAAAGAAAATGGCAAATATGATGAGCTTATAATAACTAGAAAATCAAATGATGTAAATAATCCTTTGTACAAACAAAGAAAAATGACTTTAAATGGAAAAGTTGTGTTTGATGAAGGAAAATATTTGATTCCATGGACTCAAAATGGCGTTGAAAAACTCTACCATTTTAATCCACAAGCTGGAAAATCTACATGGGAAGTTTTAGATGGTTGGAGCGGAAAAGTTTACGTATATGAGCTTACAGATTTAGGAAAAACTAATGAGAAAATAGTAGAAATAGTAGATGGCAAATTGGAACTTGATGCAAAAGCAAATACAGCTTATGTAATCTACAAAGAAAAACAAGAAAAAGAAAATGTGAAATTTTCTGAAGGCATGGGAATTGAAGATGTAGGATTTAATTCAAAATCACTTGAACATTGGGATATAAAAGGAGATAAAAAATCCGCTGATGTATTCTTATCACAAGGTGCAAATCCAATGCTTAGAATAAATGATAATAAAGAAGAAGTAAGCCTTACACAAAAAATTACTGGACTAAAGAAAAATACTAAATACGCAATATATGTAGGAGTAGATAACAGATCAGATGCTAAGGCTTATTTGGAAATAAAATCTAATGGAAAAACTTATTCTAACTACACCGAAAAATCAATAGCAAAAAATTATGTAAAAGCTAACGCCCACAATACATGGCAAAAATCTGCAACTGTTGATGACACATCTTATTTCCAAAATATGTATGTTTATTTTACAACTGGAGATAATCCAGAAGATGTAACAATAACATTAAAAAGAGAAAAAGGCGAAGGAGCAACTTATTTTGATGACTTGAGAGTTTTTGAAAATAAATCACAAATGTATGAAAATAGCCACGATATTGGCGATGGAGAATTTTTCCAAAACTTTGAGCAAGTTGGACAAGGTATTTTCCCATTTGTAATAGGAAATGTTGAAGGAGTAGAAGATAATAGGACTCATCTTTCTGAAAAACACGATCCATATACACAAAAAGGATGGAATGGAAAAGTTATTAATGATGTAATTGAAGGAAACTGGTCCTTAAAAACAAATGGACTTACAGGAAGAAATGCCCTAGTTTATCAAACAATTCCGCAAAATTATAGGTTTGAAGAAGGAAAAACTTACCAAGTTGTATTTGATTACGAAGCAGGTAGTGATGGAACTTATGCATTTGTAATAGGAGAAGGAGAATATACAAATCCATCAAATTTAAAAGTGTATCATTTGCCAAAAACTTGGGAAGATGGAAATGATAAAAGTACAAAGAGAGTTAAATTTTTGGTAGAAGGAGCAAAAGGAAGATGGATTGGAATTTTGTCAACAACAAAAGCAGCTGATCTTCAAAAAACTTCAGGCTCAGTATCAGATTTTAGATCTTACAAGGATTTTGTTTTAGATAATCTTTTGATAAAACAAGTAGAAGTTACATCAAAAATATTAAAAGAAAATTTCTTGGAAAGTTTTGCTCCACAAAAAGATTTATCAAAATATAAGGAAGAATCAGTTAAAGATTACCAAGATGCTCTTGCAAAGGTAATATTGGCAGATGAAAATATGAAACCAGAAGATATGCAAAAATTGATAGATGATGTATATCAAAAACAATCCGAATTAGAGGCTGTAAAAGATTCAATAGGCCTTGAAGATATAGAAAGTCTTGATGCAGTTGCACAATCTGGCGAAGAATTGGAAAAAGCCTTTGATAAAAACACATCTACCACATGGCATTCTCCTTGGTATGATAATTCAATTGGAAAAAGTGCAACAGTAGAATTAAAACAAGCAACCTTGATAAAAGATTTTATATACATTCCAAGACAAATTGGACATAATGGAATAATAAAATCAGGAAAACTTGAAATAATTGACGATAAGGGAAACTCTACAATTATAGAATTTAAAAATTTTGCAAAAGATGCAAAAGCAAAAAAAGTAGAATTTGAAAAACCAATAAATGCCAAAAAAATCATAATCACACCAATCGAAACTTATGGAGATAATAATAACGTATTTTTATCAGCAGCAGAATTTATTTTCTCACTTCAAGATATAGGACAAGGACACGAAAAAATTGACTATGATAAATTAAAAGAGATTATAGATTCAGTAGATGATGAAAATTTAGATTCATTAAAAGAAAATTTTGAATTTATAAGAGAAAATGATTTGATAAGCAAAGATTCATACGAAAAAATCTTGGAATCTGTAGAAAAATACGAAAAACTAAAAAAAGCACAAGAAGATGCAATAAAGGAGCTAAATGATGCAGGAATAAAAGAAGATTTGTATTTGGAAAAAATAAGAAAGGCAAAAACAATAGAGGAAGTAGAAAAAATAAAAGAAGAATTACTAAAATTAAACGAACAAAAACTAGACGAACAAACTCCTCAAAATCCATCAAATCCACAAAATCCAGATGATTCATCAAATCCAAAAGATTTATCAAAAAATCCTAAAGAAAAAAATAATTCTAATAAGGATGATGACAATAAAGCTCAAAGAAAATCTAAAAAAACTATTAAAAACGAATACAGCAAACAATCAAATAATGTAAAAACAGGAGTAGCAAGTTCTACAGGAGCAATACTAGCACTATTGGGTTCAGCTGTTGGTCTATTTAAAAGTAAAAAAAGAAAATAATTAAAAAAATAAGGGCGAATGCCCTTATTTTTTGTTTTTATGGATTCCCAAAAATATATAATCTAAAAATCCTAATCTTATTTGATAAAAAATAAGAGATAGGAAAAATACTACAAGTCCTGTTGCTATTTGTAGCAGTGGGCTTGTTAGGTTTAGGAAGGAATTTAGGATTATTTTTGTAAAGGGGAATAGGTAGAGTAGTCCGCTCAAAAAATATTTTTCAAAATTCACTTCGTAAACATTTGTTTTTAGTATTAAATAAATTATCAAAACTACTGAAATGTGAAAGCCTATAAAAATTTTATATTTGTCTATGGCAAGGATTTCTATAAAAAATATCAATAGGGTTATTATATAAAGGTACTTATTTACTTCTTTTGCTGGAAGAATTCTTGCAAAGGAGAAATAAATAAAAATATAAAATAAGTATTTTTGATATTTTTCGATAGCTTCTAGATATTTTGTGTTATAGGCAAGTAAAAATAAAATTAGACTTATTATTCCAACTGCCATGGAAAAATAAGAGCCAAATATTTTGGTTGAGCATCTTTCTATAATATATAAAAAGAAAATTCCTAGTAAAATTCTGTAATTTTTATTAATTATAGTCAAAAAATTTTTTCTTACTACATTTATGTTGTAAATATCTACTTTATCTAATAAAATAAGTATAAGGCTTAGTGTCAAAAGGGGAATAAAAAAATAAAATACTTTTTTATCCTTTTGATTTGAAAAGATTACTGAAAAATATGCGCAAATATACAAAAAATATATTTGTGTAAAGGTTATTTTATTTGTAAATAAGGGTAAGTATATTGTAATTAAGGTAAAAATAATTGCTATAAGATCTGCTATTATTATTTTTTGTTTTTTCATAGTATCACCACTATGATTATATAATAATATCGGCTTAAAAGAAAATTATTTAGGGGAAATTATGACAAGGAAAAAAAGAAGTGAGGCTTTTTTGGAAAAAAGCCAGACAAACAGACAAAACACAAATAAATACAATAATAAAAAAATCCAAGATAAGAAAAGAAATAGAAGAAAAAGAAAACAAAGGGATAGATTAATCAAGCTCTTACTTGTTTTTATAATTTTAATGATACCATTGTTTTTATATCAAAAATTTATAAATACGCCTCAAAGGACTATAAAAAGGGCTGTTTCTTCAATTAAGAATTTGGATTATGAAAAACAAGAAAAATATTTTGATAAGATTACCAATGTAGAGGACATTTTGAAAAAATCTTATTCATCTGATAAAAAAGAACAAGAAGAATTTTTGAAGGCGAACTTTGCCAATTTAAAAGTCGATGTGAAAGGCAAAAAAAAGACAAAAGATGGATTGGAAGTTGAGGTTGATGTAACAAATATTTCCTATGTCGATGTATACGATAATTTAAAAAATAAAGACACCAACGTCCATGCGACCTATATAAAAAATTTATCCAATGATAAGCAAAACAAACTAACGATAAGGTCAAAACTTCTTCTAGAAAAGAAATTTACCTACTACAAAATATACGAATCTAAAGATTTTGTAAATGGACTTTTGGGTGGGGCATTGAAATATTCTGATAAATAATAATATAAAAAGCTGTAGATTGCTACAGCTTTTTTTGTAAAACACATTATAAAATTTTTAAATTTTTTTAATATCCTGGTTTACCTAATAATTTGAACATTTGAGATTTATATTCTTCAACTCCTGGTTGATTAAATGGATTTACTCCTAGCATATATCCACTTACTCCAACAACTATTTCAAAGAAATAGAATAATTCTCCCAAACTTTCAGCTGAAACATCATCAATTGTCAATAAAATATTTGGAACATTTCCCTTAACGTGGGCAATTATAGTCCCTTCCATTGCTTTTTCATTTACAAAAGACATTTTTTTGCCAGCAAGATAATTTAGACCATCAAGATTTTCCTCATCTTCCATAATAGTAAGGTCCTTATTGGCATTTTGAACTTTCAAAACAGTTTCAAATAAATTTCTCTTGCCTTCTTGAATCATTTGACCAACAGAATGAAGGTCGGTAGTATTATTTACAGAAACTGGGAAAATTCCCTTACCATCTTTTCCTTCACTTTCAGCAAATAATTGCTTCCACCATTCAGAAACATATTTTAATTTTGGCTCATAATTTACCAAAACTTCAAGGTCTTTGCCATCTTCATTTAACATATTTCTAATAGCCGCATATTGAATAGCCTTATTTTCTTCAAAAGAATCTACAGTATAATTTTCAATCCCTTTTTTAAATCCAGCGACAAATTTATCAATGTCTACTCCAGCCACACATAAAGGCAAAAGACCAACCGCAGAAATTACAGAAAATCTTCCCCCAATATCATCAGGAACTACAAAAGTTTCATAGCCTTCCTTGTTAGCTAAATCTTTTAAAGCTCCCTTTTGCCTATCAGTTGTAACAAATATCCTTTCTTTAGCCTCTTCTTTTCCATATTTTTCTTCCAAAAGCTCCTTAACAAATCTAAAGGCAATAGCAGGTTCAGTAGTAGTACCTGATTTTGAAATTACATTAATAGAAAATTCTTTTTCCTTTAGATAATCAAGAAGTTCATGCAAATATTCCCCAGAAATTTGATGACCTGCATAAATTAATTCAGTCTTATCATTTTTAGGAAAATATCCTTTCATAGCATAATCAACAGCCTTAGTACCAAGATAAGATCCACCTATGCCAATAGTTACCAAACAATCAGAATTGTTTTGGATTTTTTTGCTAGCTACTTTAATTCTTTCATATTCTTCCATATCTAGGTTATTTGGCCTATCAATCCAACCTAAAAAGTCATTGCCTTCTCTGTCTTTGTTCATTAAAGAAGAAAAAGCATCAAGACTTTTTTCCTTATAAGAATTGAGATTTGATAAGTCGACATTATTAAAATCAATTTTCATTACAAATCCTCCTTTGGATAAATTATACCCAAAAAGGAATAATATGGGAAATTTATTTTGCTAATATAGTTAATAAATAAAGTAAATAATTAATTAAATAAAATTAAAAAGCAAAAAATTATAAAACTAAAAGCTTATCTTTAATCCTTAACTAGCTAAATATAATTTTATAATTTGCTTACAAAATATTTTGAAATCTAAATAAGTCAAAACTTTAAAAGTAAGAAAACATTTCTAAATTGATAATGATAATAAAAATCATTATTTAGAATGATTAAAACTTTAGAATCATTCTTGACAAATCAAAATAAAAAGATATACTATAATTGTAAAGACGAAACGGTAAAAAAATACGTAGAAAGGAAGTACATATATGCCAGAATTAAAAGGAACAAAAACAGCTAGCAATTTAATTACATCATTTGCAGGTGAATCTCAAGCAACAATGAGATACACAATCGCAGCTAAACTTGCTAAAAAAGAAGGATATGTTCAAATCAAAGAAATTTTTGAAGAAACAGCAAGAAACGAACAAGAACACGCTAAAGTATTCTATAAATATTTAAAAGAAGAATTTAAATTAGATGCAATCGAATTAAATCCAGAATATACAGCATTTCCAGTTGTATATCATGATACATTAACAAATCTTGAAGGTGCAATCGGCGGAGAAAACGAAGAAGCTGAAGATATGTATCCAAAATTTGCAGAAGTTGCAAGAGAAGAAGGATTTGAAGAAATCGCAAGAAGCTGGGAACAAATCGCAAAAGTTGAAGCAGCTCACAGAGATAGATACCAAAAATTACATGACAATATAGAAAATGGAAAAGTATTTGAAAAAGAAGAAACAGTTAAATGGAAATGTTTAAACTGTGGATATATCTACGAAGGCAAAAAAGCTCCAAAACTTTGTCCAGCATGTAAACATCCACAAGAATACTTTGAAGTTGCAAACTTTAACTATTAATAAGTAAAAAATAAACACGAAAATATAAAAAAAACAAAAATTAGAATCTTTCAAAAAAAGTCCTGCATAAAGCAGGATTTTTTTTGTCCAAAATTATCTTATTTTAAATTTTGTTTCGATAAATTTTTAAAAAATTTAAAAGTGCAAATTAAAATTTCTTAGACTTTATTTTTAGTCCTTATTTTTTTGAAATTATTTTCAAAAATTATAAATAAATTTCAATATTTTCGCTAATGTGCTAAAATATTTGTAAGAAAATAAAAGGAGATTTTTATGAAAGCAATTTTAACCATAATTGGAAACGACAAACCTGGGATAGTATATAGGGTAAGCGAATTACTTTATAAATATAATATGAATATTTTAGATTTTAACCAAACTATAATGGAGAAAAATTTTGTGGGAATCATTAACGTTGATTTGACTAATTCCAATGAATCTTTTGAAAAAATAAAGGATGATTTGACAAAATTGGGCGAAGAAATTGGTCTTGAACTAAGACTTCAAAACGAAGACCTTTTTGATAAGATGGCAAGGATTTAATATGGATACAAAGCAAATTATTGAAACTATAAAAATGCTCGACCAAGAACACCTTGATATTAGAACCATAACTATGGGCATATCTCTTCTTGATTGTGCAGATAGCGATTATAAAAAATCTTGCCAAAAAATTTATGACAAGATGATGAAAGAAACTGAAAATTTTATCAAAACCACAAAACTTGCCCAAGAAATTTATGGTGTTCCTATAATTAATAATAGAATTTCTGTAACTCCAATTTCTCTTGTTGCGGCAAGCTCAAAAATTGATGATTATACGCCTTATGCAGAAGTTTTGGACAAGGTTGCTAAGGAAGTAGGCGTTGATTTTATTGGGGGATTTTCTGCCCTTGTTCACAAATCAATGACAAAATCTGACGAAGTTTTGATAAATTCCATTCCTCATGCCTTATCTACTACAGATTATGTTTGTTCATCTGTAAATGTTGGTTCAACAAGATCTGGAATTAATCTTGATGCTGTAAAACTTTTGGGCGAAAAAATCAAAGAATTGGCAAAATTAACCAAAGACCAAGATTCCCTTGGCTGTGCAAAATTTGTTGCCTTTGCAAATGCTGTTGAAGACAATCCATTTATGGCAGGCTCTTTTCTTGGAGTAGGAGAAGGCGATACAGTCATAAACGTAGGAGTTTCAGGTCCTGGCGTTGTAAAATCTGCCCTTGAAAAAGACAGGGGAAAACCAATCAACGAGGTTTACGAAACAATCAAGAAAACTGCTTTCAAAATCACAAGAATGGGAGATTTGATAGGTCGTGATGTTGCCAAAAGGCTTGGCAAAGAATTTGGAATTTTGGATTTATCACTTGCCCCAACTCCAGCAATTGGCGATAGCGTTGGAAGAATTTTAGAAGAAATTGGAATTGAAAATGTTGGAGGACACGGAACAACAGCTGCCCTTGCTATGTTAAATGATGCGGTCAAAAAAGGAGGCCTTATGGCATCATCATCAGTCGGCGGACTTTCTGGAGCATTTATTCCAGTAAGCGAAGATGAGGGAATGATAAAAGCTGCCCAAGCTGGACATTTGACTTTCGATAAACTTGAAGCCATGACTTCAGTTTGTTCTGTTGGTCTTGATATGATTGCAATTGCCGGTGATACACCAGCATCAACAATTTCTGCTATGATTTTGGATGAGGCATCTATAGGAGTTATAAATCAAAAAACAACAGCCGTAAGAGTTATTCCGGTTTATGGCAAGAAAAAAGGAGAATTTGCAGAATTTGGCGGACTTTTGGGCTATGCTCCAATTATGGAAATAAATAATTCAAGTGCAGAAAAATTTGTAAACAGGGGAGGAAGAATCCCGGCTCCAGTTCATTCATTTAAAAATTAGAACAAGGAAAAATCTTTTAAAAATCTAAAAGTCCAGTAAAATACTAATATCAAAACTTAGGCAAAATAAATTATATCCAAAGCCTAAGAGCAAAAAATATAGGATAAAAAATAAAAAGGAGAAAAAATGAAAGTAATAGTTTCAGAATCATACGAAGAATTATCACAAAAAGCAGCCGATCTTTTTATAAGCATTTTGCAAGAAAAACCTCAATCAAAATTGGGACTTGCAACAGGCTCATCCCCAATCGGATTATATAAAAACCTAATAAAAGCTCAAAAAGAAGGAGAAATTTCCTTTCATTGGGCAAAAACAATAAATTTAGACGAATACGTAGGAATTAGTCCACAAAATGAACAATCCTACCAATATTTTATGAATGAAAATTTATTTAACCACGTAAATATCAAAAAAGAAAATACCCACCTACCAAAAGCAGACACAAACGACGAAAAATACGCAGAAGAATACAATAAATTATTAGACGATTTTGGAACAAGAGATTTGCAAGTTCTAGGCCTTGGGCCAAATGGCCACCTAGCCTTCAATGAACCAGGAGAATTTTTAAACAAAAGAACATCAATAGTAAAATTAGCAGACGCAACCATCGAAGCAAACTCAAGATTTTTCGAATCAAAAGATGATGTTCCAAAATACGCCATTTCAATGGGAATGGCAGATGCCTTTAATGCTAAAACCCTAATAGTTGTAGCAAGCGGTAAAAATAAAAAAGATGTAGTAAAAAAATTAATAGAAGGCAAAGAAATCTCCCCATCTTTCCCAGCATCTTTCCTATCACTTCATCCAAACTGCTACCTATTTGTAGACAAAGAAGCAATGGGAGAATAAAAAAATAAGAGGCTGTTGCAAAAATGAATAAGTCATTTCAAATTGCTAGAAAAATATCTACAAAGATTTTTCCAATTAGCCTAAGGCTAAAAATCTTCGAAAGAATTCCTAGCATATAATGATGATTATTCATAATTTTGCAACAGCCCTTTTTTAACCCGAATTTTCAAATTCCATAATAAGAAAATCACAAAGCAATTTCATCAATGAAATCCATAGATCTTCTCATCTTTGCCATATCTCTTGCAAATTTCATATACATAATCTTGCTTGCATTGTTGAAATTATTTTTAATAGCCCTATCCCTATTTAGACTTGAAAGAGTCATACCATTTTTAAGAATTATAGTTGAGTTTTTAATATCCCTTACATAATAACAATTCACAAAACCACGCCTAAAATCGTCATTTTCGGTTTGGTTAATCTTAAAAGGAAAAAACACATTAAAAGCATCGATGCAATAAGGCAAATTCCTAGAAACCTTTAAAATTTCCCTGATATTTTTGTGCATAAGTTTAACAGAAATAGACCTTTCACAAGCCATGTGTTTCAAAAAAACTTCGCAAGATCTCCTATCAACAAAAACTTTTTTGTTGGTATAAACTTCACATCCAATCCCAACTCCCTTGATTATAGTTGGAAGAATTGCAACAACCTTGTCCATAAATCCTCCTTTCTTTAAAGAAGAAAGACTTCTCTAGACATTAAGTGTACAATAAATTAATAATTTAGTCAATAATAGACTAAACCAAATCCTCTTTCTCAAAATATTTCCTAAGTTTTTTAATAATAAGGTAGTGATAATTAGTAATAGATTTAGGAGAAAGATTCAAAAGCCTTGCAATTTCCTTGTGAGAAAAATTTTTATCATATTTTAAATACAAAATTTCCCTCTCTTGCTTTTTTAAAGATTTAAGAGCATTTTCCAGTTCCTTTATTTCAATCTTTCTTACAAAATCATCCTCAATTGAAATATCATCATCTATTTTTTCTATAATTTCCACACCTTGCATATCCTTAGAATTTAAAGAATAAATTTTTTCTTTCTTACACTCATTCAAAAAATAAAAATACAGCCTATATTTCAAATATCCACCAAAAGACCCCTTCTTAGCATCAAAGTCTTCTACAATTTCAAAAACCATATCCCTTGCCATAATATAAGCCTCATTTTTGTCAAAAATATCAAACCTATTTGCCATAGAAAGCAAAAGAGGTTGATATTTTTCAATAATCGCATCCAAATTTTCTATACATATTTTCATTAAATTTTCCTAACTGCGATCGCTTGTATTTGTCGACACCATAATTCTAGTAAAAATTTTGGAAAAAGTTTAATCAGATAAAATACAAAAAAATAAAAAAAATTCGCCTAAAAGAGATTTGGCGATAGAAAAATTAAAGTAAAAGGAATTTAATATAAAAATTATTATAAAAAAAGAGCAAAATAAAAGACGGGAAAACCCGTCTTTTATCTTATGCTAGTGTAAAATCATCTCTTGAAATATTTTCCATATAGGCTTTGTTCATAGTTGTGATTTTACCTTCTTTTGTTTGGAGAACTTTTGAATTTATCATCTCTCCCATTTGTGCTTTTACGATTTCGTCATTCAAATTTGCTTTTGGATGGTCTATACTTACCATTTTTGTTTTGCCCAAGGCATCTTTGAAAGATAGTTTTAGTTTTTTTGTTTGCATATTATCTCCTTTCTTTTAATTAAATAACTTCTTCAGTGATTTTTTCAAAACTATATGAATCTGTTTCGCTTAGCTTTATATAAGCATTAGCAAAATTTTTAAGCTCGTCATTAGTTAGAGCATCATCTAGATTTGAAAATGTTCTAGAAACTTTCTTTACTTCTTGTCCTTCGTTTACATCGAATTTAATTTTTAGTTTCATATTATCGCTCCTTTCATATATAGATAATCAAAATCGAGAAAATGTCCATAAAAATTTTATAGATTTTCAAATTTCTAGAAAAAAGCCTTTATTAATAAGTATTTTTGGTGTAAGATTAAATCTAGTAAGAAAGATTTATAAAAAATTTATGGTGATAAAATGGAAAATAAAAAGAAAAAATCAAAAAAAACGAATATAGTGTGGAAATTAATATTTTTAATAGGAATATTAATTTTGTTGTATCCTATTATATCCAGATTTTATTATAGGATTGAATCGAACAATCAAGTTGAAGTTTTTAATCAAGGAAAATCAAAACTTGATAAAGAAGAAATCCAAAGAAGAATGGGACTTGCCAAAGCCTATAATGACTCCTTGTCAGGAGGTCCTACAAATGATCCTTTCACTGAAAAAAGATACAAAGAAGGTAGGAAAGAATATGCTAGGATGCTTGAAGTTGAGGAAATGATCGGCCATATTGAAATTCCAAAAATAAACCAAGACTTGCCAATCTATGCGGGAACAAGTGAAGATATTTTGCAAAAAGGAGTTGGCCATTTGGAAGGAACATCCCTTCCAATCGGTGGAAATAATACCCACACAGTCCTTACAGCTCACAGAGGTCTTCCAGAAAAAACTTTGTTTACAAATTTAAACGAGCTTGAAGTAGGAGATAAATTTTATATTCATAATATAGAAAAAACTCTAGCCTACCAAGTTGACCAAATTAAAGTCATAGAGCCAAGCAATTTTGAAGATTTAATGATAGCACCAGGTCACGATTATGCAACCCTTTTGACCTGCACACCTTTTATGATAAATTCCCACAGACTTTTAGTAAGAGGACACAGAGTAGAATACGTAGAAAGTGTAGATGAAGAATTGATAAAAGAGAATAAAACAAATTGGATATTTAGAATTTTATTCTTCCTAGCTCTAATTATAATTATCATACTTTTATGGAGAATTAGAAAACTAAGGAAAGAAAATAAAAAAACATCAAGTAAAATTGACCAAATCAAAGAAAAATTAGACAAGATAGGTGAAAATAATGAAAAGAAAGATTAATATAAAGAAAAATCTTCCTTTTTTCCTAATATTTTTACTTGGATTTTTGATTTTTTCCTATCCATTTATAAGCCAAAAATTTTATGAAATAAAAGCCAATGATGAGATTGTTATTTTTAATAAAGAAAAAGAACAAATCGATAAAAAAGAATTAGAAAGAAGGATGGAGCTTGCAAGAATTTACAACCAAACTCTTGATCCATCAAAACTTGTAGACCCATACGATGAAAAAGTAAAAGACGCCAAAGCAGAATACGCAAAAATGCTAGAAGTTCACGAAATGTTGGGACATATAGAAATCCCAAAAATTGCAGTCGATCTTCCAATTTATGCAGGAACAAGCGATGATGTTTTGGAAAAAGGAGCGGGCCATTTGGAAGGAACATCCCTTCCAATAGGAGGCGAATCAACCCACACAGTTATAACAGCCCACAGAGGACTACCAAACGCACTTTTATTTAGAAATTTAAATCAAATGACAGAAGGCGATATATTTTATATCCATAATATAAAAGAAACCTTGGCATACAAAGTCGACAAAATTCAAGTTGTCGAACCATCAAACTTCGAACCGATTTTAGTTTCAGAAAAAAAAGATTATGCGACCCTTTTAACCTGTACACCATACATGATAAATTCCCACAGACTTTTGGTAAGAGGATATAGGATTCCATATACCCAAGCTATAGACGACGGAAAAGCAAACACACCAAGACTAAAACCAAATTTCTTCCAATTATTCTTAGTACTCTTGCCAATATTATTATTTACAATAATGGTATATCTAAGAGAAAAAAGATATTCAAAGAAAATAAAAATGGAGGTAATAGACATTGAAAGAAAACTCAGCGAAAAAGAAAATTAAAATCTTTGGCTATATATTAATACTTTTTGGACTGATAACACTTGCCTTTCCATTTTCAAAAAGAATCTATTCAAATATAGAAAACAAATATAAAATAGAAAAAATAATAAAAGCCCAAAAAGAAGACGAAAAGTTTGACCAAATAGAAGAAAAAGCCAAAGAATATAACGAAATAGTAAAAAAATCCGATATATCTATGGTTGACCCATTTACAAGCAAAAATCTTGGCTCAGTAAATATTTTAAATAATCAAGATGATATATTTGCCTACATTGAGATCCCAAAATTAAACAAAAAAATCCCAATCTATCTTGATGCAAGCTATGAGCATATAGCTTGGGGACTTGGACAAGTTTCAGGAACATCAATTCCCATAGGAGGCAAATCTACAAGAAGTGTCCTTGCAGGTCACAGAGGCTGGTGGGGAGATACCATGCTTTTGTATGCAGATGACTTAGTAGAAGGCGATAAAATTTATATAAAAAGAGCAGAAAAAACCCTAACATACGAAGTTTCATCAAAAGAAGTAATAGGACCTTACGATTGGGAAAAATTAAAAGTTGTAGAAGGAGAAGACATTATTACCCTTCTAACTTGCCACCCATTTAGATGGCCAAGACCAAAAAGACTTCTAGTAAACGCAAAAAGACTAGAAGAAAAAGAAGAAATAGCACAAGATGAAATCCAAACTACCCAAATAAGCAAAAATGTAAAAATTACAAATTATTTGTATGTCGGATTTTTGATAATAGATTTTCTTTTGATCTTGTTTGTAATATCAAAAATAATAAAAACTATAAGAAAATAAAAATAAAGAAAAATCAAAAAACTTGGAAGAAATTTCCAAGTTTTTTTGTGCTTAAAATTAATTTTTACATTTGGAAAATTTTTTTCCGTAAATAAATTCACTATCATTCATTTTCTATTGAAAAAATATTTTATGCTTTCTTATAAAAAACAGCCACATATTAACATGTATATGAAACATTTACAAGAATAAATAAACAAAAAAATCGAAAAATATTTGTGATAAATTGAGTAAGCAAATATTTTTAAATATATATTAAGTTTTTAAAAATATGTAAAAAATATGTTGACTAAAATTTTTTTTTTAGATATAATTAAGAAAACTTAGAATTGTCTAAATTCTAAATAAATATTTTAGGACGATTTAAAATTTAAATTAATTTTTTGAAATAAGATGATTTCAAAGAAATTTTTCCATGCTTAAATCAAAATCCTAAAGACATACTAATTTATTTAAGAAAAAATGTAGGCTGATACTTTAGCAATGCACAGGAAAAAAATGTGGCAATAATTTTACTGCTTAAAAATCATGTGCTATTTTTGGCTAAAAAACTAGACTTGTGGATAACAAGTCATAATTATTTAGGTAATTTTCAAAAAAAAAAAACATAAAATTGCCCTTGAGGAGTTCTTATGAAAAGGTTATTAAGAAAATTGACATCATTTGCAATCGCACTTTTTATGGTATTGCAAGTTATGCTACCAGCTTTTGCTACGAGGTCGAAGGCTGAAGAGCTTGAACCAAATACTATAAAAAACATTGAAAATCTTGAAACGAACGAAGATGCTTATTTGTCTATCACAGATTCCCAAAAAATTTATGATAAGAAAAAGGTAGATAAGGATGAAAGCAAATTTTCTATTGCAGTAGGTCTTCCTTCTACAAGTTCAAGTTTTAGACTTGTAAAAAGAAATGACCTCAAGCTTTATGAAGATAAATTTTTCCAAACAAATGAAGATGCCAGCAAGGAATATTGGCGTATAAAAGATATGCTAAACTTGCAAGGTCTTGATCTTGATCTTGAAATCATCAAAGAAGACCAAGGATATAAAATCCTTACAAAAAATGAGATGGAAAATCTTGAACAAGGCAAAAAAGATAATTTTTATGGAGAAAATTATTCATACATAGACTTTAAAATATTAGATGATTTCGATTTTAATGAAAATGGAAATCAAAAATTACTTAACCAAGATAAATTAGTATTCAATTTAGAATTTATTAAAAATATATCCCCTGACCCTAATTACAATTTGTTTGAAAAGGATGAACAAGGAAATTGGAATATAAAAAATGAGGGAGATATATTTTCCCTTATTAATGAAGATAAGAAAAATCTTTATGACACCAATTCTTTGACAAATGATTTAAATAGCTTGAATGCTTATAAAGAAGAAAGAAAACAAGCTGAAGAAGAAAAGGCACAAAAAGAGGCTGAAGAAAAAGCTGAAGAAGAAAGAAAAGCCGAAGAAGAAAAAAAGCAAGCCGAACAAAAAGCTAAAGAAGAAGAAAAGAAAGCCCAAGAAGAAAAACAAAAAGAAGAAAATGCAAATTTTGAAAAAGCCAACAAAGAATTAAAAGAGGCTTTGGAAGATGAAAATAATTCAATCGAAGATATACAAAAACTTCTTACACAACTTGGCGAAAAATATAATTTGTCATTAGAAAGTCAAGAAAAATTAATGACAGAAAATGATTCTGCAATAAAAGCTCTTGTAGAAAAAGATAGGGATGAAAATTTTAGGGCAAATATGCTTAGACAGTTGCCAAGAAAAGTCCCATCAAATTCATGGGATGGTAAACTTTTCCACCTAAATCTTGAAATGAATGTCAAAGCATCTCCAGCAAATCCTATACCTCAAGGCTGGTATTTTGAAGTTCAACTTGGACCATATTTAAAAGATGACATCGGTCAAACATGGAATGATTTGTATGATGGTAACAGACTAATAGCAAGCCCAGTATATGATAAAGCAAAACATACAATAAGGTATGTTTTCCAAACCCGTGTTACAAAAGATACTAAATTAACAGTAGACCAATATTTGGGTTTTGATTTAGCTAATATTGGGAGACAAACAGAAATTGACATTGACATCAAGGTTGCACCAAAAAACAACCCAATCCAATCAATGCCAACTAAACATGTAACTATAAATGATGAAAATCCTGTAGAAAGCTCTTACAATGTTGTAAGCCAAGGACAAAGTGAAGCAAAACATTATCCATTCCAACTAAATTGGACATCCGAACAACAATATAAAGGTGGTACAAATCCAACTGTAGAATGGAACATAGAAGTGGATACAGCTTCCCTAAAAGATAAGAATCTTGATTTTAATAATTTAAATGTTTCTATATTTGCAGGAGCGGAACAAGGTTTAAATAATTTCAAGTTCAAGGCATCAACAAATAAGTATGATCTTGACTATACAGATAATTATATTTCATCATCAAAATTGGGAGAAATTCTACAAAAAAACACTTCAATAGCTAAAAATGCTCTTGGAGAAAAATTATATATTAGAGTAAAAGCTGAAGTAAACAAAAATCGTCTACACGATTATTATTCTATAGGTCTAAGAATAAATCCAGATGGCAATTACATTAAAAAAATGCTTGACGAATTTATAGAAGAATATAACAAGCTTCCAGCAATCATCAAATGGATGAAGGGAGCTGAACAAGCAAGAGAATTTTCAAAACTTCCATTTAACCTAGTAGAAACAATGATTCCTGCAAAAAGTACCGAAAGAGATAACTTTACAAGCGAGAACTTCTACTACGATTCATCAAGAACAATCTATGCAAAAAGAGATTCTGATAAAAATGTCGACTGGTACGCACTAGACTTATTAAGACTTGGCGAAAAACCAGACCAAGCCTTTAACTATCCTAATTTTTTAATAAATAATACACCAAGCAAACCAATTAATCCAAAAGTGTTCTACTATGTCCCACTAGAAAATGGACTTTATAAAAGAACTCGTGATATAGGTGAAGTTGTAACAGAATATGGAGATTTTTATCCAGGAACTTTAATCTCTTATGAATATGACAACCAAATAGGTACAAGAGATGATACTTATCGTTTCGAAGCAAATATCAAAGAGAAAAAAGTAAACAATCTAGTAGGAGAAACAACTACTGGTGGACGTATAAACTTATTTACAAAAAAAGTTTCCAACAAAGACCTAACAGATAAATACCTAGCCTACCTAGAAAATCCATATCCAATAATGCGTATCAACAAAAACTTTGATATGGTACAATGTTTCAACAATGGTACTCCAGACCCGGCATTTAAAGGTAGTGATGGAATATTCCTAGATATTCACGAAGATCCATCAGGTGATTATTTAATATCAAGACTTAACGAAATTGTAGGAAATCCTAAGGGAAATTATAGACTTGTTAACCACTTAAATGGAACACCAACAGACGATGGTATCGTATTAAATCCAAACGGAATGAGCCAAGGTCAAGCCATGGAAGATTTGATGAAAAGAATTTATTTCTATGGTGAACAAGTCAAAAAAGAATATACCCTAGGTAAATTCAACGACTTAATTGGAAGCGAAACTAATGGCGAAGTAATGCACAGGCTCATCGAAAACTCCATGTACCAAAGAGTACTCCATCACTTTACTGATGGTTTAAGCATAGGAGAGGACTTTTTCGAAACTTCATCAAATTATAACGAAGATTCATGGAAAGTAAACTACACCCTAACAGGAGATAGAAATTCTGATGGTAGTTGGAAAGGTGATTATTTCGATGGAGAGAAAAAAAATCACAATACTTACGAAGGTCTTAGAAAATTAAAAGATAAAGAAACAACTATCAAAAATTATCCAATCGTAAAAAACACTCAATATGAGATGGCTAATGAATTATTAAAGAAAGTCATTGCATCTTACAAAAAAGGTTCTGATTGGAACAAAGATAAAGCAAACACAGTTCAATTAGTTTTCTACAGCCACACCAAAGAAGGACAATACCAAGAGCTAATCACAGGTCGTATTACAGAACCACTTGAAATTGACAAATATACAAATGATGGAAAGACAAAACTTGAAGGAGCAAAATTTACTTTTATCAACAAATACACAAATGAAAAAGTAGAATGGACTTCCAAAAAAGATAATAACGAAAAATTATATTTAAAACCAGGTTATTATATAGTTCAAGAAGAAGCTCCATCAGGATATGAGCCAATCAAAGAATTTGAAATTCAAGTAAAAAGAAGCTTAGTAAATGAAGATAAAGGACCATACAAATTCAAAAACTTACCAGAAATTCATGTAAACGATGGCTACAAAACAGAAGTAATAATAAAAGACAAAGAAATTCCAAAATCTGCTGAAGGCAAAAACTTGGTAGAAATTGACAAAGACAACAAAGTCAAAGTCAAATTAACAAATATCCAAGATAACCTTGGAGATTTAGAATTTGTAAAGAAAAATGAATTTACAAAACTAAATGGAGCAGAATTTACACTAAGAAAAGTAACAGCAGACTCTGTTGAAGATGTAAAAAATCAAATAAAAGATCCAGCTACAATTAAATACGATGATACTTACAAACAAACATCAAAAGGATATTATGGAGAATTCAAATTTGAACAAATTCCAAAAGGCTACTATATCCTAGAAGAAACAAAAGTACCAGCAGGCTACCAAAAAGCCCCACTTTATATTCTTGAAGCAAAAGAAGAAACAGTTGCTGGAAAAAATAAAGTAGTTTTACATTTTGTAGGCGATAATATTCCTAATGAAAAAGAAGATGATTTTACAATTGTAAGAAACTATCCAAAACAAACTAAGATTAGAATAAGGAAAGTTAGAAGCGAATATATTGGAGATAATGACAAAGAACACCTTGGATTAGCCAACGCAAGATTCAGGCTTACAGCCCTATCAACCATCGATGGAGATATCTATACTGGTGGTAAGGCAGGAGATGGTAGATTTGAAACCGATGCTCCTACTCATAGCGATGAAGAAGTTGATGGACAAAAATTCAGAGGCGGTGGATATATAGAATTCGACGAATTAAAAGTCGGTAGCTACCTACTCCAAGAAGAAGTAGCTCCAGATGGCTACAATAAAAGCAACCTATATGGATGGAAGCTTGTAGTATCTGAGATCAAAGACGGAGCTAACAAGGGAGAACTTCAATATAAATTATATGAAGTAGACAAAAAAGAAAATATCAATTCTGATAGTCTAAAAGAAGTGCCTTTGGATAGTATCATAAATGGCAAAGATCGTGTACAAGCTTTCCAAATAGGAAATGAAGCTAGAAAAAAAGATTTCGTATTTGATAAATACTTATCTACTGGAGATTTGGAAAGTCAACCACAAAAAGCCACTGAAATACTATATGATGAAGATGGAAACCCACTAGAGTTTGACTTATATGCAGCGGATGTATATGGACAAATTGTTGGACAACCTATAAATAAACATCCTATAGTACAAAATAAAGCGAAAAAAGAGGGTAACCCTAGAAAGTTTACAGACCCTAAATATGACTACTCATTTGAGCTTCACGATCTAGAATTTGATGGATATTACAAGTTGGTTGAGAGAAAACCTCCAAAAGGATATAGAAAAACATCTGGTATAACCTTATTAGTAAATGGTGCGACAGATGGAACAATGAAAATAATTGTAAGACATCCTACCCAATCTGCTAAGACAGGCCCTCATTCAATATTTGAAGGAGTTATAAACTTCAGTAAAGAACAAAAACTTGGAGAATTTTCAATCAAAAAGACCGGTAATGCAATAAAACCTTATACAGGTAAGGTTGGTCTAAGACGTGCTTACTTTAGACTAAGCAAGGCTGATGAAAATTATAATATCTATTACAAAGACAAGGAAAAGAGATTCCCTGAAGAATATATTGAAAAAGTAACGCCAGGTGATCCTATAACAGAACCAGGACCAGATCACAAAGAACATCCTAGAGATCCTAAATTACTTCCAGATTACCAAGGTATAATCACTTTCGATAACCTAAAACCAGGTTACTATGTACTAGAAGAGTTCAGAGGACCAGCAGGTTACGAAAAAGATCCTAACTTCTGGTATGTCCATGTTGATGAATTTGGTGTTGTAAAGAAATATAGAGAAAATCCAACAAAAAATAAAAATGCAAATCAAGTTGATTATTCTGCACAAAGTCTAAGATACAAAATGTCAGGACTTGATGTATCAGGCCAATTGCCAATAAACAGACTTCTTGCTCCAAGCTTGGAAGAAGATTTACAAGAAATAAAATACGATTCAAGCACTGACGATTTAAATGTCACAGTAAAGGCAAGCAAAGTTGATACAACAAATGGAGAAAGAACAATAAACTTTTCAATTAGCCCTAAAGAAAAACAAATTTCTGGAGAAGAAACTATAATTGGAAATAATATCCAATTAGTATTTGTTATAGATAGATCAAAAGATGTATCAGAACGCACAAATAAGAGTAATCCGAATGGAGCAACCTTAGATAAAAATATCAATAAGTTGATAACAGATATAGTTGAAAAGGCTAAAAAATCAAATGCAAACATAGATGTAACCTTTATCCAATATGATAATGCAACTAACGGAATAGTAGGAGGAGTAAATCAAGACTTACTAGCACTTGATAAGTCAATTACAGATACTCAAACTTACAAAATGACAACTCCATCAAATCCAAATGGAGAAGATGTTACAATCAAAGACTATCTTGGAAAAGTTGGAATCAAAAAAAGAGTTACAAATAATATTGACGGAAATGATAGATTAGCAAAAAATAGAGATGTTTATTATAACCAAATTACAAATACAACAAAGGCTTATGATAAGAGGATATTTATTGATATATCTAACTTTCTATCTACTGATGCAAAAACTTTTCGTGATAAAAACGATGGAAATCGTAAAAAGTTCCAAGCAGCAGAAATAATTTGGCAATTTAGAAATAAAGCTAAACCAGTTCATTTTGATACTTGGATGACACACGTAGACTTTTATTCTGGATTAAATAATGAATATATTACTTATATGTCAAATAACACTGCCAATGATATAAAAGGTAATGTACAAAGTGATCATTTTAAATTTTTCCAAAATGATGTTGACAATAACAACAGTAAAGGATTATATGTAAATAAAGATTTCTTTGATAAAAACATTTTAACTGATGATAATTTTATTAAAGAAAGAATACAAAATCCAACAGATGGTTATTTAGTAAAAGATGGAAAACTTGATATAGGATTAAGACCATCAATAAATCTATTAAGTACCAGTGCAAAACTTGGAACAAATGATATTTCTAATAACATTGTAAAAGATAGCACAAATAATACCATAAGCCTTGATGGAATTAATCTTAAAAAAGGCGAAAGTTTAGAATTTTCTTACACAATTGATTTAAAAGAAGGCACCGACTTTGGTAAAAATTATCCTATCAATAAATCTGATATAGATAAAGGTGTTAAATTTACAAATAATGGAAAAGAAAATCTAATAAGCAGTACTTATCCAAAAAGTAATGGGGAACTTTACACTAAAAAAATAAAAGAAACACCACCAGCACCAAACACTTACAAAATAACAATAAATCCAAGTGAAAATGGAAGTGTTACTGCAAGTAAATCAACAAATATTAATAAAGATGAAGAAATAACTCTTACAGTTAATCCATCTAATGGCTTTAGATTAAAAGACCTAAAAGTAACAGATGCTAATGGAAAAGAAATCACTCTTAATGGCAACAAATTCACAATGCCAGCATCAAATGTAACAGTAAATGCTACTTTTGAACAAATACCTCAACAAGGAGATGTAAATCTTAAGGCAATATTTACTTACTTAAATCAAAAAGATGGAAAAGATAATAGTAAGGAAGTACCAGAAGGATTTGCCGGAAAACTTACACTTAAAGTATTCCAAGAAGCACAAGGCTCTACACCAGAACAATGGGTTGTAGTTGGAGAAGAGAAAAATGCTCCATACCAAGGAGAATTAAACTTCACAAATCTTGATAAAAACAAAAAATATATTCTTGAATACGAAAGAGAAGAAAATAACGCAAGCTTGTGGGCTACAGAAACAATATCTCAAATCAAACTTGATATGACTAAGGTTGATGAAAACAACAATCTAACAGTCACAATCTCTAATGGTAACCTAACAGAAATTTTCAATAAAGACGAGTCTGGTTTTAGAATCCCTCTTAGAGTAAGTAAAGTAATAGATGGTATTGGTAAAACAAACGATGCACAATTTAGAGCTCGTAAAATTATTAATGGTGATAAAAAACTTTATAATAACATATTAGATGAAAAGGGCAAAAAGACTGGTCATGTTTCAGAAAGTCAAAATGAAGCCAAAGACTTCCCAAAATACCATGATGAGAAGTACGACGGAGTTACAGAAGCTACCGCAAGAGAAGGAGATCACTACTTTAGAGAGTTGACTCCAGGTATCTACGAACTTACTGAAATAATTACACCAAATGTGGCGAGAAAGCCAGTTGATGATGAAGGAAATCCAATAAAATGGTATTTCAAAGTCTTTGTATATGATGGGAAAGAGCCTAGTGATGCAGATTACATGGGAATTGATTTCTACTTCACACACAAATTTACTGAAAATGATGACTTCAACAAAGAAGTAGTTTCAGATGAAGAAAAGCAAAAGCTTATAGGAAAAGAAATCAAAGGTCTAGGAACAGCCGATTCTAATTTCAACAAATATATAAAGATAGTTCCAGACCATGGAAAGTCAAATCCAGCAAGACCAGATGCTCCTTATCAAGGAATAGATGATGCTCAAGTAACTAACTATTTGAAGACAACTGAGCTTGAGTTTAACAAAAAGGCTAAGGAAAACAACAAAGACCTAGAAGGCGCTGTATTTAGCTTAAGAAAAGTCAAGATGAAAACTGTTGAAGATGGTGCTGGTAATAAGACTCAAACAATAGTCAAAAATATAAAAAATAAACCTGAATACGATGAAACAGTAAGTAAGGAAAAAGGAAGTAGAGTAGAGCCTTTTGATGAACAAGCTGGCTATGCTAAAGATACATCAACAGGTCAAGGTAAATTGCATTTTACAAATATATCAGCGGGAACATATATATTAGAAGAAATCAAACCTGCCGATGGTTATAAATTAAAAGATGCGTTCATTACTATAACCTTCACAGAAGATGAAAAAGGTGCATGGAAACAAGAAGTCAAAGGCTACGTGATGGGTCCTGAAGGAAAATATATTGAAGTTGCTAACCCAGATGAAGCATTTGAGTTATCAAAAGATAAAAGCAAACTTCTTGCACTCTACAACGACAAAAATTATATCGACTTCAAATTCCAAAAAATCGAAGGTGTAAAAGATAAGGAAGGAAAAGATATTGCGGTAGATTCATCAGACTTTAGGGTAACCCAAGTTGATGAAGATGGAAAGCCAATCCCTGGTGGATATGATCAACCTCTATATGCTTACGCAGGTTCAAAATTCACTTTCAAAAATCTTGGCGTTGGTAGGTACAAACTACAAGAAACAAGAGTTTTGGAGAAATTTATAAAACCTGATCCATGGTATTTCAGAGTAGAGCAAGATCCAAAAACTTACAAACTAAAAATAGTCTTTGAAGACCACGATGCGTCAGTAAGATTTACGCCAGAAAATCAAACGGATGGCAAAAACAATCCACAACTTGACGATAAAGGTAATCCAAAAGACATCAAGATTGCAAACTACAAAAAAACTAGATTCGTATTTAAAAAACAAGACCAAGATGGAAATAGTCTTCCAGACGTATATTTCAACTTCAAAAAGTTAAGACAAACATTTGATAGCAAAGCTTATGACTATACAAATGATGCAGTATCAAGTGCAACTTATACCTACAACAAAAGCGCACGTTCTCAAAATTCTGGTTCAGTTACATTCGACACACTTGGCGAAGGAATCTATGAACTAAGAGAAACCGACAAACCAGAAGGTTACGACAGTAAGGCTATTCAAGATAGGTGGATAATAAAAGTTGTAAAAACTGAAAATGGTCTACAAGCAATCTACGATAAAGATTTAGAAAAAAGATACTACGAAAAATACGCAAATCATGATAAAAATCCAAATGAAGAAAAAGATAATTATTACACAACCTATATCAAAAATGGATTTGATAAAAAGAGCAATTTGGAACAAAAACAAGTTGGTGAATTTTCTTATATCCTAACAAACACCAAAACCACAGTTGATTTGAAGTGGAAGAAGGTAGATGTAAACAAAGGATTAATTAAAGATAAACAAACCAAATTCGTAATGCTCAAAAACTCTGATGATCCTACAAAATTAGATGAAGCTAAAGATGGAAATTCATCATCAGCACCTTATGAGCTCATAGAAACCGATGGTACATTTGAAGTTAAAAACCTATCCAAAGGTATCTACACATTAATAGAAACTAAGGCGCCAGATGGCTTCAAACAAATGACCAGGCAAATAGTTATCCAAATCTACGAAGACGAAAAAGATAACTACAAGCTTAAGAAGAAATTCTATGAAATGAAAAAGGATGCCGATAGCGGCGAAAATGTATTGGTAGATAAAACCCAAGAGTTCTCATACATCTTTACTAGAAATAGAAATACAGAAGTAGATACAGATGGAGCTGGCAATTTCTACGTCAAAAACGATGAAAAACAACAATACTTCTACTTAACAAAAGGATTCCTAACAGATTCAAATGGTAGAAAAGTATTCAACAACATCACAAAAGGTAAGTTACACTTAAAACTAACCAACACAGAAGACGATAAGGATGTATTTAAAACAACTATCGACCTTGCAAAAGATTCAAATGCTGGAATCTATAAGTTTGATGTAAATGGAATCAAAACTGGTAAGACTTATCTTCTAGAAGAAGAAAAAGCACCAGAAGGATATAAGCTATCATCAAATAAATACAAACTTTTATTTGTAAATGATACACAAAATCCTGGAAAAGTTATAGCTATATTAAAAGCTGTATTAGATAAAAATAACAAAGAGCTTAAAAATGCAAGAGGACAACTTGTTACAGAAGATGGAAAAGTAATCGGAGATGGAATAACAATCAATATTGCTGATCCAAATTCTATACTCAAAGTAATCAACGAAAAAAATAAAGTTGAATTTACAAAAGTTGGTAAAGACGAAGTAAAAGGAGAAGGTGGCAAACTTGTAACCAAGGAAGATCCACTACAAAATGTAGAATTTATCCTAGAAAAACAAGATCCAAAAGATTACTACAAAGAAAACAACGGCTACTATCCAGTAACAAAAGATATAGAATTTATCAAAAAAGATGACAAAGGTTTGTACATCGAAAAATCCGATGGAACAAAAGAGCGTAAAGCAGGTTTAGAAGATGTAACACTCAAAAACAGTGCTTACAAAGGAAAATCTGACGCAAAAGGTAAATTTACATTCGAAGGCTTAACAGATGGTTTCTATCAAATTATGGAACCAAATGCACCAGAAGGCTTCATGCAAGTAAATGGTCCAGTCAAGAAATTCAGAGTCCTAGATGGAAAAATCTACATCTACGACAAAGTCGGCGATGATTTCATTGAAAAAGAAGTTACCGATGATAACATTGGAACACTTGGTAAGATAGTAAACGAAAAACCAGGCAAGGGCGAATTTAAAATCAAAAAAGTTGACGAAAATAACATGCCACTTGCAAATGTAAAATACACCCTTCACAAAACCGACGAAAACGAAACACAAGTTGGAGAAGAAAGAATAACAGATGAAAATGGAGAAATTTCTTTCAAAGACTTGCCTTATGGTTACTATTGGTTAAAAGAAAGAAAAACAATAAACGGCTACATCCTAGATACCAAGAAAAAATTAATCACTCTTGGAGGAGGAGATTGGGGCGAAACTCCAGCAAGAAAAGAAGATGTTTCAAAATATATAACCTTTGATGGAGAACAAAAAGAATTAATTTCAACAGCTGATATACCTAATAAAACAACTGTATATCCAAACAAGGCTGAAGGAATGATTGCAAACCTTAAGTTTAAAATCGATCCTAATAAAGAAATTAGACCTGGAGATTATTTCACAATTGATTTTTCAGACAATATAGACTTAGATGGAATATTTAAAGATAATGATAACAAAGGAAAGAATCCAGATTCACAATTTGATATAATCGGACCTGCAGGAAAACTTGCCGAGGCAAAAATAAATCCTGATAGAACATCAATTACCTATACCTTTACAAAATACGTAGGAGACTACAGACCAGACTTTATGTCAATGTTTATGCAAATCTTCCCAGACAGAAGAGTTGTAGACCATACACAAGAAATAACAGTCGATGTAAACATAGGAGATAACACCGATAAAACAAATAGAGATTATCATTATTCAAATTCTATAAATATAAACTATAGAGGATGGAATGCTAAGGATAAATACGATGGATACCAAAATCCAAATACAGCTATATCATCATATATGCTAAGACTTGATCCAGATCAAAAGACCTTTACAGCAATACTTTATCTAAATCCTTGGAACAGTAATATTTGGAATAAGAATTTAACATTTACAACAGATAAATATATCAAGATAAATGATAAGCTATCAGTAAAAACCTATGTTAAAACTGGTTCAGGAAGTCATAAAACTCAATGGCAAAATGGAGACTTGCCAGACTCCTACGATATAAACGAAGATAACTTACAATTAGTAAGCGATTCGAAATATGACTATGATGTATATGCTAGGAGAGTTTACACAGAAGTTCAATACTATCAAGGTTATGACTTTCAGAATATGATTATTCTATTGGAAGATATAGATATTATAAAGTTACTAAAGACAATACATTAACCGATAAAATCGTATTGAATGATGTACTTAATGAAAATAACTATCCAAACAATGCAACCTACGTAATAGAAATCAAAGGAGAATTGGAAGGAGAAGCCAAATCCCTAGAGACAAGATCAGAAGCGGTATATAATAAGAATGACTATTATGGTAACACACGAACACACACAGATCACTTCGAAACCTGGTCAGAATTCTTTAATCCTGGAGCGATTGGAGATGCTAACAAAGAATTAAAACTTCTAAACTTCAAAAACAAAATAGAATTTGTAAAAATTGACGGCGGAGTTTTATCAAATGTAGTAGACCAATCAAGCGAAAATCCAGAATCGCTCAAAGATTTAGGCATAGGAAAAGTTTTAAAAGGAGCAACATTCAAACTCCAAAAACAAAACGGCTCATCATGGGATGAAGTAGAAAATTCAACAAGAATATCAGACGATAACGGAGTATTTTCTTGGGAAGGATTATCCGAAGGTGATTACAGAGTTATAGAAACCGTCACACCTGATGATGAACACTACGACTTGCCAACAAAAGAAGTTTCTTCTTTCAAAGTAGATGAAAAAGGAAATATTGTAGAAATAAAAAATAATAAACAAATCATAGAAAACTACAAGAAAGCAGAAATAAGAGTAAGAAAAACTGACGAAAATGGACAAAGTATCAAAGGAGCAGAGTTCCTACTAGAAAAAGATAATGATGATAAGTATACAGGAAATATAGGAAATGTAGAAGCTGATGGAACAATCTTATTTAATAATCTTCCAGCAGGAAAATACACCCTAACAGAGAGAAAAGCTCCACAAGGCTACACCAAATCTGACGCAGTTTGGAAACTTGAAGTAACAAGAGATGGTAAAGTCAAATGGCTAAACTCATTCGATGATACAAAAGACAAGATGAAAACTGTAGAAAATATAACCTACAAACAAAATGGCGACAAGCCAGAAAATCTTGACACAGAAATCATCGGAATAGACAAAGAAAACAAAACATTTAGACAAAAAATAACCATCAAAGCAAAACCAAGCGACATAAAGAAAACAAAACTAATCCTAGAATCCACAGACCCATCACTAAAACTAAGTCAAGCAAATACAAAAGTAAGATTAGTAGCAGGCGATGAAGCAAATCAGATAGGAAATAAAGACAACACTTCTTATAAAGTTAAAATCAACGGTGGAGCTAGTTCAAACTTGACCCTAACAATCACACCTCCATACAAGGAAGAAGATAAAAATAAACCAGTAGGATCAGAACAAGGACAAACACCACAAGAAGAAAAAGAAAAATACTATCAATTTATTGTGGATATGCCATACAAAGACGAAGGAAGAATAGGAGCAAAAGCAACCTATCAAATCGGCACAATCAATAAAACAAGTGGCAAAGTAGAATTTGGCGAAAATGACACAAAACTAGTCCTAGATAAATATCTAGAAAATGCAACGCAAATAACAGCGGGCGATAACAAAGTTGATATGACAGCCTACGATGGTAAATATCTAGACCGTGACGTCAATCTAATCACATTAGACATCGCCAATATCAAAAACCCAGACATCTACTTCAAAAAAGTAGACGCAGTTAAACCTGACAAGGCACTTGCCGGAGCGGAATTTGAAATTCATAGAAAAAATGATAAGGGCATTTTCGTTGCACTAAGAAAAGACGGAAAAGAATTTTTACCAAACGACGATGAAAAAGAAAAATGGAAAGTTACATCCAATGCCCAAGGTCAATTTGAATTTAAAGAAATTCCAAATGGCGAATACCAAATTGTCGAAACAAAAGCGCCAGAAGGTTACGCACTTGTTGAAAATATAGTCTTCAAATTTGATGTAGAAAATGGTAAAATAATATATAAGGATAAGAAAGACCATAAGATTTCTAAAATTGATTTGAATATTCAAGATAAAAATAAAGAAAATTCAGATACAAATAGAATTTTAGTCACAAACAAAAAGGCAGAATATCCTCACACAGGAGGCCCGGGAGTTTGGATAGGATACACAATCCTAGGACTAATAATAATGTTTGTCGCAGTATTGACCTATTCAAAAAGAAAAGATAAACTTATAGTATAAGATGTCTAAAAATTTTCGGTAATAAACCTAATAATAACTTGCAAGAAAAATAAAATTTTCTTGCAAGCTTGGGTTATTATAAATGTAGGAATGTTTCTAGTATAAATCTTGAAATACAGATTATACATAATTGATAAGGCGAAAGCCAAAACATATCAAGGCAAATTGACAAAAAATAAAAAGGAGAAAATTATGAAACACAAAATTTTGTCATTTTTAACAGCATTCGCAATGGTGTTCGGAATAGTTGCAGCACCTTTTGTAAATGCTAGTGCGGCTGATGTTACAGTACCAACTGGCACATTATCAGAAGGACAACTTTCTGAAACAAAGCCAACTAAAACAAAAGTTAATCTTTACAAATTAACAACTAAAGAAGATTACGCTAAAGGAGCACCATGGAAACACACTGGTGGTAAAATTGATGCTAAAGATTACGCTAACTTAGGTACTGGTGTTAAAGCTTTAGCAGGAGCTCAATTTACTTTCTACAAAATCAATGGAAAAGACGATGTAGAAAATGAAAAAATCTTAGAACTACTAAAAGCTAACTCATCTAAATTTGAGACAGTTGACCAAATGAACACACTAATCAATAATGGAGCTCAAAATTTAGATGCAAGTGCAGCTGACACTAATTTAAAAGCAATTGAAGCAAATAAACTTGCTCTAGCTACAGGAACAGGTCTTACTGATGGTCATACAGAAGACACAACAGCAGAAGGTCTTGCCACAGTAGAACTAGGCGAAGGTTATTACTGGGTAATTGAAAGTAAAATTCCTGAAAAAATTACAGGTCAAATTGCAGTACCATTTGGTTTAACCCTTCCTCTAACAAACTCAACAGATGTTGGAACAATCAAAAAAGGTACAAGATATCTAAAAGAACTATTCATTTATCCAAAGAATATCGAAACTGATAAGGTTAAAATCGATAAGAACCACGCTAAATACGATGCAGAAAACAAAAAATGGGTAGATGAAAATGGTAATGACGTTGCTGAGGCAGATTTAGGTGCTGATTACGCTAAATATCAAGCTAATAAGAAAACTGTTTCTGCAGAACTAGGCAAAAAAGTTCCTTACGATTCTAAGACAGAAATCCCAAGAAACTACAAGTTTGAAACATTCTCTTGGCAAGACGTTATGTCTGAAGGACTAACTTATAACAAAGACCTTGAAGTTACAATTGATTACATTGACGCTGATGGTCAAACTCAAAAAACAAATCAACCATTTATTAATGCAGGAACTAAAGCACAATATGTAACTGAAAGAGATAACGGTTTTGATGTCAAAGTTACAAAAGCTCAAGTAACTGATACTTTAGTAGAATATTTAAAACGTGGTCCAGTAACATTCCACTTCAAATATTCAGCAACTGTTAACAAAGATACAGTTGTAGATAAGCCACAAACAAACAGTATTACTTATACACCAGGCGAACCTAATGGTGGTGGTAAAGTAACATCTGGTAATGACAAGTCAATCACTGTAAACAAGACATGGGGAGATGGAAACGCTGAACCTACAGTAACAGAAGTAACTTACTATGTAGAAGATGCTAATGGAAAAGGCGTTGCATCTATAACTCTTACAGATAAAAATACACAAGGACAAAAATTAGTAGCAGGCCCTGGAATTGAATTTGAAGTAGGAGACAAATGGTACAAAGGTAAATTCACTGGATTAGAAGCAGGTAAAGAATACACTGTAAGAGAAGCAGTTGTTGGATATGACCCAACTTATACTACAACTGATGTGGCAGGAGTTCTTAATGTCAACAATAAGACTAACCCAGATACATTAAAACCAACTGAACCAAAAGTTGAAAATCACGGTAGAAAATTCGTTAAGTATGATCAATTAGATGGTACAAAGAGACTAGCAGGCGCTGAATTCGTTGTTAAAAACAATAATGATACTTACCCTGATTTTAAAGGTAAATATCTAGTAGCTAAAACATCTACACAAGCTGCTGCTGAAAAAGTTAACTTAGAAACAGCAAAAAAAGAATTAGATGCAAAAGTTGAAGCATACAACCAACTATCAGCAGAAGAACAACAAGGACAAAAAGGAACAGAAGCAAAAGCAGCTATTGATACAGCTCAACAAGCATACAACAAAGCTTTCAAAGACGCAGCAAATGCATATACTTGGGGAGACAAAGCTGATGCAGTAGTATTCGTATCTGACTCTAAGGGTGGATTTGAAGTAACTGGTCTATACGCTGGACAATATCAATTAGAAGAGATTAAAGCTCCAGAAGGCTATGCTCTAAATGATACAACTGTTGACTTCGAAGTTAAACACGGAACATACAAGAGTGCACAAGGCGAAACAGAACTTGAATACACATCTACTGAAACAATAACAGATGATTTCGGTAAGAAGATTCCAAACAAGAAAGTAACAATCCCACAAACAGGTGGAATCGGATCAATCATCTTTGTAGTAGCTGGTCTTATGATTATGGGACTTGCAGCTTACAAAATGAAAGCTAACAAAGAACAAGCATAATATTAACTAAATAGAGGAGTTACTATGAAAAAGTTCAATAAAAATTTAATATCTTCCATATTTCTTATGGTAATATTACAGCTAGTTGCTCCTCTTTTGGCTTATGCTGAAAGCGGAAATAGCCTAAGAATTAATACAAATTATACTGATGAAAATTCCAAACAAATCGTAGTTGACTATGTTGATTATTGGAAAGTACCTGATGGTAAAATCGAAAATATCGAAAAACCAGAAAAACAACTTGAGCTTATAAATTCTTATAAGGACAAGTATGATGAGGAAATTTCAAAAGATTTGGGAGAGATGAAAACTTCTATCAAATCAGAAGAAAAAAATGGGATGGCTTTTGCTTTAATTGAAGGCTTGGAAAAGGGAGTATATCTTTTAAGATATAGATCAAATGATCCATCAAGACCATACATTCCTTTCCTAGCAATCATTGACGAAAACACAGAAAATCCTCTCACAATTTATCCAAAAAAAGCTCCTGATACCCTAACTCTTACAAAAAGGGACAAGGATGACACAACAAAAGTCCTTTCTGGAGTTGGTTTTAATGTGATAAATAAAAAGGGCGAGATTCTTAAATTTAACAAAATTAAGGACGACAAGGGCAACGAACAATTGACCTACTCCCCAAATGGGAAGATAACAGAAATTTTCACAGACCAAAAAGGTCAAATTAAATTATTTGGCTTAGAAGAAGAGGTAAAGTTCAAAGAAACAAAACCTCTAAAAGGTTATGAAAAAAACGTCGGAAAAGAAAGTGAATTTAAAAGATCAGGAAGTATTGAGCTTTTAAACGAAAAAGACAAACCAGAAAATTATTTCTCATTCCAAAAAATCGACGGAACTAACAACGATCCACTTAAAGGGGCAATCTTTAAGGTTCAAGAAAAAACCAAAGATGGCTACAAAGACTTGGAAGAAAACGGAAAAGTCTACACCCTAACAAGTGGCGAAAACGGAGAATTTAAAACAAAAAATCTCCCTTACGGCGACTACAGACTAATAGAAACAAAAGCCCCACAAGGCTACGTTCCAGAATTAGACGCAGTAGATTTTACAATTGGAGAAACTTCATCAAACAAAACAATCAAAGTTAAAAACTACAAACCAACAACCCCAGGCCCAAAAGGAGGAAACAACAGATTAAGCAAAAGAGTAGACGCCATGGCAAAAACCGGCGACGCAACAATCTACCTAATCCTACTACTAGGCCTACTAATGATAGGAGTTGGAGTAAAATTTGTAAGGGCTAAAGAATAAAATATAATAAGAAAAAAACAAACTACCTTGCTTGGCGGGGTAGTTTTTTTGTGGAATTTAATATAATATTATAAATTATTTTTCTTCTACATATTTTATTGATAATTTGTATTTATTTTATATATAAAATCAAATAAAGGAGATTTTTATGAGATTATTTAATGAAATATCAATGAAAAAATATAAAATAAGTAATATTGTAATTGGAATAATTTTACTAATTATTAGAATAAAAATTTGGAAGATTGGCTCATATAATTTAAATTTGATTAAATATTATATAATAATCTTTATTATATTATTGATTTTGAAACTATTTATAGATATAAAGGCTAAGAAATCTATAAATTTAAAAAATAATATGGATTTTATGAGATTAAAGAGTTTAACTCATATTATTTTGATATTTATACTAATTATATATTTAAAATTTATTATAAGGTTAATTAATAATTGTATAAAAATAGAGAAAGTAAGTGAATATATTTATTTAATACTAATTATTTTATTTTATTTTAAACTATTTGATTTTATTAGAAAATATATTTTATGCATATCTTACAAAAAATTAATAATATTCGGTTCCTTGATTTTTTTAGCTGGAATAATAAGTATTAATAGTTGGCAAATAATATCTTTGTTATTCGCCTTTATTTCTTTATGTATTAATTATGATAACTATAGTTCAATTTATAAATACATATTTAAAGAAACATTAATTATAAATTCAATAAGAAAGCAAGAACTAAAGGATAAATTTGCATTTATGAGAATAATACTAGCTTTTCTTAATTTATTTATTTATATATTAATCATACTTACACAAAACTCTAAAATTAATCTTGCTATATATAGTTTTTTATCTAAAGTTGATATAAATGAGTTTCCAAATTTTGTAAAAATATTTTTCCTCGGTGTTGATAGATTTTTAATAATATTATTTATTTATTGTCTTTTTGTGTTCCGTTATAAAGATAAATTTAAAAATATATTAAAAAAACTAATGAATTCAGACAGTTTTTTAGATTTTCCTTTTAGTTTACTGTTTCTTAATTAATATAGAATAAAATTTTAATCTATAGTATATTTAATATAAGCTAGGTAATGGTCAAAGATAAATAAAAAATTAATATAATAATTAATTCGATATGTTATAATATCATATCTAAAACCAGTATTGGATTTTATTTGAAATTAATTTAATTAGGTCTTTTATTTAGTAAAACATAGTTTTTGAGTCAGGAGAATTTAATAATGAATTTTGATAAATTTTTAGATAAGGCAATTAAAAATGGTGAAGATGAACATATAGAATTTAAAGAAGCAAAAAATGATTTTCCTAAAGATGCATTGGAAACTATAAGTGCTTTTGCTAATACTGATGGAGGATATTTAATTTTAGGCGTTAAAGAAATTGAAGACGGCAAATTCGAAGCGGTGGGTGTTAAAAATATAGATAAAGTAAAAAGTAGAATGTATGACTTATTACTGCAACCAAAAGCTATAAATTATAATCCCATTGATTTTAATGATGTAAAAGAAATAAAATATAAAAATAAGGATATAGATTTATTGATAGTTCCTATACCTAAGATGAGTTATTCTGAAATGCCAATCTTTTTAAAAGATAATGATAGATATACTTATAGAAGAATTGGTAGAGATGATTATTTATGTGATAGAAAGACTATAGAGATGATGATAAGGGACTCTCTCGAAATATCTTTTGATAGCAAAATTATAAAAGGCTTTTCTATAAATGATTTCGATATTGATACTATTAATGAATATAGGTATAAGTTTGAGAAAGGAAAACCTGAACATCCTTTTAATAAACTAAGCAATATCGACTTTCTCATTAAAATTAATGCTTTAAGACAATCAAGACAGAATAGTGATATTGAACCTACAGTGGCAGGTCTATTAGTTTTTGGAAAGCATACTTCTATTAAAGAATATTTACCTCACTATAATGTTGAATATATTAGTAAAAAAGGTAATAACAAGAATTACGGTTTTATTGACAGATTGATATATGATGGAACATGGGGAGAGGATAATTTATATAATTTTTTTAATAAAACGGCAGACAAATTGTATCTTACTGTAAACGAATCTTCAGAGATATTGTCTGATTCTATAACTAGAAAATCATCTTCTAAATTTAAAATTGCAATTAGAGAGGCTTTAGTAAACTCTATAATACATTGTGATTATCAAGTTGATTTAGGTATAGTTATAACTAGATATTCTGATAATATAACATTTAAGAATGGTGGCTCTCTTAGAATAAGTAAACTTGATTTTTTCAAAGGGGAGCATTCTAAACCTAGAAATTATTATATACAGGAAATATTTAGATTGGTAAATTTATGTGAAAAGGCTGGATCTGGGGTGCCTAAAATAATGGAAGCTGTAGAATATAATAAATATAGATATCCATCTTTAATTACTGAAATTGATAAGTTTGAATTTACTCTTTGGGATACTTCCATTATTGATAGCTTTGATATAAAAAATGAAATAGAAAGGAATATACTTGAATTCATTTTAGCACACAAAACAGCTACAGTTAATGAAATTGTAAATAATTTAAATATTCATAGAAATACATCTTATAAATATTTGAATGGACTCAAAGATAAAGGGATATTATATCAATCCAAAATAGGAAATAAATATGTGTACATGATAAATATTAATAAGGATTTTGCTAAATATAGTGTTATTGAAGTAATGTATTCTATGATTGACGTATTAAAAAATCATATGTAATTATATAACTTTTATTGGATTAATAAATTTATAGTAAAATTATATAATTAAATTAGCTTTATGTTTTTAAAAATGATTAATGTTAATACAAATGTGAAGATATATTATAACAATTAGCTATTTTAAAATTTAAATAAAGATTGATATTTCAATATTCATTTATTAATTAAATATTGAAAATAAAATTAATGTTAATACAGATGTGAAGACAGATGTGAAGACATATAATTATGATTGTTTGCTCAATAAATTAATAGAACATTAATATTTCAATGTTTTATTAAAAATAGCTGTATATAGATGTGAATTAAAATGAAATCTGTGTGAAGATAGATGTGAAGTAATAATGGAATATATATTTACTTAAAAGTGCCAATAAATATGAAAAATTCAACAATATCATAAATTGTATTTGATTCTAATTATTTTAAAAGAAGATTATTGTGAAAATAGATGTGATGGTATTTATAAGTCAATTTAGAAAAAACTTATGTATTTATTTATTTATGAACTAAGATAGATAATTATAGAAAATAATTGTTATTTTATTTTTTAGCGAAAATAAAATATTTAAATATAAATTTACCCTAGATTTATTAAGGATAAATTTATATTTATAAAATATCTACAAGCCAAACAAAAACCTACAAATCCCAAGTATCAACAAATGCACCGGATAGAACAAATAATTAAACCATTTATTTTGCTTTCCTTTTTCTCCGTTGTAAAAATTAATGGTTGCAAATCCTAATATTGAGTAGATTTCTTTTATTATTACAAGGTATGCCAAAAGGCTTCCAACTAATCTTTTGTCGTAGAAAAGGTAGAGGATAAAAATTATTATTATGGAATAATAATCGTAGTCAAATGATAGCAAGGTTGCTGATATTGCGCTTATTGCAACGATTAGTATTGAAAGAAAAATCCAGATATATTTGTTTTTGATTTTTTCTTTTAATTTGTCAACAATAATCAAGGTAAAAAGTCCAAGGGCAAGAGCCCACATTATATTTTGTGACCTGTTATTTATAAAAACTTTTGATTGGAACATATCGTAAGGTATTTCTGAAATTAAGGCGAAAATCAATAGATTTCTTAGATATTTGAATCTTGATTTTGTTTTATAAAAGCCTTCTACAATCATAAAGGCAAAAATCGGAAAGGCGATTCTGCCTAGTATATCAAAAATCATTGATATTGTAACTAGTGGTTGTTGGTAATTTAGTTTTGGTGTGATGATTGCCTTGTTAAAATGGTCGATAAACATTGAAATAAAAGCAATATATTTCATCTGGGCACCATTTAATTGAAAATTTTTCTGTATTTGTTTAAATTTTTCCATTTTCTATTCCTTTCTATTTTTAAATTGTATGTTTTTATAATTAAGTTTTTTATATTATACTATATTTTTTCTTGAAAATAAATATAGTATTTTTTATTGCTTATGTTGAAGATTCAAATATATAAACTTGTGATTTGTAATGGAAAATATAAATATTAATTATCAAAGTCTCAAATTAAAATTTCAAAAAAGGGATTAATTTGTACTTAAAGCTAATAAAAAAGATTTTAAAAGAAAGAATAAATCGTAATATAAATTTAATTCAAGAGCTATCTCTATTCATTATATTCGATTGAGATGGGTAATAGTTAGTTTTATTTTTTAGAATATTAAGTAATTATAAAATCCCCATTAGATTTAATAAAAAAATGGAAAAAAATAAGCTGTTACAAAATAATTATATTTCGTAACAGCTTTTATTTTTATATTAGATAAATAATCCTGCGCATACTACAGATACTACTGTAATAAGTTTTACTAGGATATTTAGTGATGGGCCGGATGTATCTTTGAATGGATCTCCTACTGTATCACCTACTACTGCAGCGTGGTGGGCTGGTGAGTTTTTGCCGCCTTCTGCTCCAGTTTCTATAAATTTCTTTGCATTATCCCAAGCTCCACCTGCGTTTGACATAAATATTGCCATTAAAACGCCTGTTACTAGGGCTCCTGCTAATAGTCCTCCTAGGGTTTCTGGTCCAAATGCTTTTCCTATAAATAATGGTACTACGATTGCTAATGCTCCTGGTATTACCATTTCTTTTAGGGATGCTCTTGTTGAGATGTCTACGCATGATGCGTAATCTGGATTTTCTGTTCCTTCTAGGATACCTGGTTTTTCTCTAAATTGTTTTCTTACTTCGTTAATCATTTCTGTTGCAGCTTTTCCTACTGAATTCATTGTTAAAGCTGAGAATAAAAATGGTAACATTCCTCCTACAAACATTCCTGCTACTACTTTTGAATCTAGTAATGAAAGGTTGTCAAGGTTTAATGTGTCGGTGTAGGTTACAAATAGTGAAAGTGCTGTTAATGCTGCTGATCCTATTGCAAATCCTTTACCGATTGCTGCTGTTGTGTTTCCTACTGAATCAAGGCTATCTGTGATTTCACGAACTGATTCATCTAGTCCGCTCATTTCTGCGATTCCACCGGCATTGTCTGAGATTGGACCGTAAGCGTCAACTGTTACTGTTGTTGCTGTGATTGATAACATTCCTACTGCTGCAAGGGCAATTCCGTACATTTGCATTGTGTGGAATGAAACTAAAATTCCTATTGCTATAAGAATGATTGGTCCTACTGTTGAAAGCATACCACTTGATAATCCTGCGATTATATTTGTAGCTGCTCCTGTTTGACTTTCTTCTGCAATTCTTTTTACTTGGCTATATTTTTCAGATGTAAATACTTCTGATAAAAATCCGATTGCAATTCCTACAAGTATTCCCACAATTATACAAATTGCTGCTTTCATATTTCCAAAAAATATTGGTGAAAGGATAAATGATGCTACAAGAACAATTGCTCCTGATAGATAAATTGTCATCATTAGGGCAGATTGTGGGGATTTTTGTTTCTTTCTTAGGAATAAGAATGCTGCAAGAACTGATGCAAGTATTCCTATTGATGAAAGAACAAGTGGAAATCTAATTCCAGCATCTCCAAAGATTGAAAAACCTAGAACCATTGATGAAAGTATTGCTCCTGCATAAGATTCAAAAAGGTCAGCTCCCATTCCTGCAACGTCTCCTACGTTATCTCCTACGTTATCGGCGATAACTGCTGGGTTTCTTGGATCGTCTTCTGGAATTCCTTTTTCAACTTTTCCTACAAGGTCAGCTCCAACGTCTGCAGCTTTTGTGTAGATTCCTCCACCTACTCTTGCGAAAAGTGCAACTGAACTTGCTCCAAATGAATATCCCATAAGGATTGTTGGGTCTCTAAAGATCAAATAAACAATTCCAACTCCCAAAAGTCCAAATCCTGTTACTGCAAATCCCATAACAGATCCACCAGCAAAGGCAACTTTAAGGGCAGATGGAAGTCCACTTTCCATAGCTTCGTTTGTACATCTAGCATTTGAGGCTGTAGAAATTCTCATACCTACATAACCTGCTGCCATTGATAATAAAGAGCCAAGGATATAACAAATCATGGTATTAATGTTAATAAAAATTGCTATAAGAATTGAAACAATAATTACAAAGATAACAACGTATTTATACTCACGAGATATAAATGCCATAGCTCCTTCTTTAATATTTCCTGATATAGTTCTCATTCTATCGTTTCCTTCGCTAACTGGAAGTATATTTGTTTTAATTTGAAGTCCCATAAAACAAATAGCGATAACTGCCACTATAACAGGTAGTAAATCAGATAACATAAATTCCTCCTATTATTAAATTTTACTCTTACTATTATATAACATAAAATTGATATAAACAATCATTTTTGAAAGAAACTTGGAAAAAAAGAAGAAAATTCTTGAGATTTATGAAAAAATTTGTAAATTTATGGGAAAATTAGAACTTCAGCAATAAAATAAAGAAAATCCAAACCCATCTAGATCAGATAAACAACCACCCGTTTCGGTTGTTTATCCCGATTTATCG
>NZ_KV808690.1:33877-58569 GCF_001812365.1 Anaerococcus sp. HMSC065G05 | reverse complement strand
CCGTTTCGGTTGTTTATCCCGATTTATCGTCAAGAGGGGGGCGGAGAGATCTCATTAATTAAAAAAATCTAGGATAAAAGTGTGTATATAAAGAAAAAAATAAGAAAAGTCCTTGCGAAAGATAAATTTATATAAAAAAGGATATTTCAAAATACTTGATACTTTGAAATATCCTTTTTAAATTAAGATTTTGCATGATTTAAATTTCCTTGGCATACTTGCCAGGCTGGAATTTCCATTTTTAATTCGAATTGTCCAATCAAAAATGATGAGATAATTGTTGTCAAAAATGAATATATTAGGTGGTTCATTGGGATGTATATTAAAGAAAGGGCAAGAACTACGTAATCTGTAAATAGGTAAGCTCTTGATATTGGCCATTTTGTTTTTTTGGAAATTGTCATTGCCAAGGCGTCATCGCCTCCTGCACATCCACCGGCTGTAACTGCTATTCCACAGCCACATCCTATAAATATTCCACCAAATATTGCTGCCATTAATGGCATATCGTAAAGACTTGGAATTACTGGTCCAATAAAATCAAAAATCCAATAAAATACTGCAAACATTATTGTTGCTACAATTGATTTTTTTAAAAATATTCTTCCAAGCATTGAAAATCCTAAAATATAGCATAGCCCATCCAAAATTGGTGTGGTGTAGGCAAGATTCATATTTAAGGCTTTTTTCAAAAATAAGCCAAGTCCCAAAACTCCTCCTTCGGTTATTTGTGCTTGTTCATGGACATTTATTACTCCAAATGCCATAACTAAACAACCAAGGGAAATAATCAAAAATTCTTTTTTCGTAACTTCTAAACTTCTCAGAAATTTTCTGAGCATAAATTTTCACTCCTAATCTGGCGATTAGCAAAACAAAAAAGACTGCTGTCTTAGTAATAACTAATCGCGCAATCTTCGGCTGGTGTTGATGCTTTTTTGTTTAGATTATTTTTTCTTGTAAAAACTCTGAGCTTATAGAAGAATTTAAGGTCAAATAAATCCCACATCAGGCACTTATTTGGCAAGGTTCAACTTCCACGAATCAGATAAAAACTACCGATAAAAAACCGGCAACCACCGTTTTACAACAGTTCTTCGAATATTATAATACCTTGTTTTTGTAAATTGTAAAGTTTTAGGGTTTTTGCTTAGAATTTAAAATAAAATAATAAACAAAATGATATAATAAAGATGTTATCGTACCCAAACTGGTAACAGTTGGTAGGTGAGGTTATGGAAAAGCTCGGTACCATTTTAATATCTGTCGTAGGTAATGTAATAGCTCATTATATTATCAAGTGGCTAGACAGCTATTATAAACACGATAATTAGCACAAAAAAAGACAGGAGTGGCTGCTCCTGTCTTTTTGTTTGGTCATGGATATAACTCGGTACCATGCTCAATATTATTATATAAGTTTTTATTTTAATTTCAATATGTTCTAATTATATAATTTTCAAATTCTAAGCTATTTATAATTTTATGCTTACATTAAAAATGAGATCTCTGGATTAATTTTAGAATATAATTTACTTTTACTTTGTCTAATACTCAAGAAATAAGCTACTTACATACTAATCTATTATTCTATATTTAATCATTTTTCAAAATAAAATATTTTACGCCCAATTTCCATCAACAAAGACATCAAATTCTTCCCCGTCTTTGTAGGCTTTTATGTTTAAATCTTTTGCTCCTACCATAAAATCTTCGTGGATTAGGGAATCATTTAGGCCGATTTTGTGTAGGTCCTTGTCTTCAACTTCTGTTCCGCCTTTTATAGTTGTTGGGTAGGCTTTTCCAAGGGCAAAGTGGCATGATGCGTTTTCGTCAAATAGGGTGTTAAAAAATAAAATATTTGATTTTGAAATTGGAGATTCGTAAGGAACTAGGGCAATCTCTCCCAAATATTTTGCATTTTCATCTGATTCTAACATTTCTTTTAATGTATCGTAGCCTTCTTCTGCCTTAAAATCTACAACTTTTCCATTTTCAAATGTAAATTCAAAATTATTTATTATAACCCCATTGTAAACGAGTGGTTTTACAGCAACAAGCCTTCCATCAACTCCGTCAAATTGTGGTGAGGTGAAAACTTCTTCTGTTGGAATATTTGGCAAAAACAAATCGCCTTTTTCATTTTTTGATGAAGCTGACATCCAAATGTGATTTTTTGGCAATTTTACTTTTAAATCTGTTCCGTTTTTTGATGAGTAATGAACTTCATCAAATTGATGAGAATTTAAAAATTCTGCTTTTTCATTTAATAAAGAAATATGGTCATTCCAATTTTTTTTGGTTTTTTCCCAATCTTCATCAACACGGCTCACATCAAAAATTACTTCCCATAATTTGTCTACTGCTTTTTCTTCGGTAAGGTCTGGGAAAATTTTCTTTGCCCATTTTTTGGTTGGGTAGGCAATTACAAGCCATGAAACCATATCGTTCATAGTATATTTTACAAAATCTTTTAATTTCAAAGAATTTTCTCTGACCGCTTCTGCTATCTTTTTTTGGTCCAAATCTTTTAATAAATCTGGGTCATCGCCAATTATTGAAATCCTATTTGACCTATGTTTTTCAAGTTGGTAGATATTTTTTTCAATAATATAATCAGGAACTTCGTTTAAAGTTTCTTGGGTCTCGTAGGTATATTTTAATTTTGTAAGCTCTTCGTCTTTCCAATTAATACTTACAAGTCTTGCGCCTTTTTGGTAGGCATATTTTGCAATAAGTCTTGCAAGAGTAGGATCTTCCAAGGAAGAATTTATCAAAACGTCTTCATTTTTTTGTACATTTACACCGAATTCAACTGCAAGTTTGGCATAATTTTCTAATTTATTTTTGTTTACTGTCATATTTTCCTCCGTTTTTTTCATTATACTATATTGTGATGGTATAATAAAATTTAGAAATGGAGGATATTATGGTAAAAAGAAATGAAGTTGATATAAAAGAAACATGGAAATTGGAAGATTTATTTGAAAATGATGAAAAATTTTATGAAGAACTTGATAAAACAATTAAGGCAAGCGAAAATTTCAAAAAAACTTACAAGGAAATAGATTCTTCTGAAAAATTATATAAGGGATTAAAAGACTTGTCTGAAATTTACGGTGCCATGCACAGGTTGGGATCTTTTGCAGGGATTTCTACAGAAGTTGATGCCAATGATCCACATCCACAAAAAAGATATGCAAATTTTGGTTCAAAGGCGAGCGAAATCTCTGCAAATTTAACTTTTTTTGATGGACTTTTGACAAAAATTGATGAAAAAATCATAAATGAAGTGAGAGAAAACCACAAAGATTATGATTATTATCTAAAAAGAGCCTTGGAGAAAAAAGACCATATTTTGGATGAGGCGGCTGAAGAAGTTATTTCAAAATTATCTCCAACTTTTGATGCGCCTTACGGAGAATATGCTTCTTTGCGTTATGGGGATATAAAAGTTGATGATATTAAAATTGATGGAAAGGAAATTCCATTAAATCACAATACTTTTGAAGAATATTACGAAACTGATAAAAATACAAAAATTAGAAGGGAAGCTTTCAAAAATTATCACGAGGCACTTTCTCGCTATGAATCAGGAAACGGGGCAATTTATAATACCCACATAAATAATGAAAAAATCCTTGCAAATTTAAGAGGATATGATTCAGTAATCGATATGCTTTTGGATTATCAAGATATTCCAAGAGAAATTTACGACAATCATATTGATACAATAATGGAAAAACTTCCAAAACACATGAGAAAATATGCAAATATTTTGAAAAAAGTTTACAAACTTGACGAGATGACCTATGCCGATTTGAAACTTTCAATTGATTCTGGTTTTTCAAAAGAAATTGAAATCGAAGAGGCGAGAGATTATATAATCGATGGGCTTAAAGTTTTGGGAGATGATTATGTAGAAATGCTCAAAAAAGCCTTCAGCGATAGGTGGATTGATTATGCTCAAAACGAAGGAAAAAGAACCGGAGCATTTTGCGATACACCTTATGGGTCTCATTCATATATAATGACAACCTACAACAAGGATATGAGCCAAGTTATGACCCTTGCTCACGAATTGGGACATGCTGGACATTTTGAAAATACAAATAAAAACCAAGATGCAATAAACACAGATGTTTCAATGTATTTTGTAGAAAGTCCATCAACAGCAAATGAAATAACTATGGAAAGATATTTACTAAAAAATGCCAAGGACGATAGGGAAAAATTGTGGGTTTTGGATACAATGATTTCAAAAACCTACTACCACAATTTCGTAACCCATTTTCTAGAAGCAGCTTTCCAAAGAGAAGTTTACCAAAGAATCGATAAGGGAGAAAGCCTTACAGCAGGAGATTTCAAAGAAATTTTTAATAAAAAATTAAAAGAATTTTGGGGAGAAGATGTGAAACTTGTAGAAGGAGCTGACCTAACATGGATGCGCCAACCACATTATTACATGGGACTTTATCCATACACCTATTCAGCAGGACTTACAATAGGAACAAAAGTTTCCGACAAAATAATAAATGGAAACGAAGAAGACATCAAAAATTGGAGAGAAGTTTTAAACCTAGGTTCAACCCTAAGCCCAATGGACCTTGCCAAAAAAGCTGGAGTAGATATGACAAATACAAAAGCCTTAGAAGAAACCATTGAATTTATAGGAGAAATAATTGACCAAATAGATGAGCTTTGTGAGAAGCTTGGTTTGTATAAATAAAATAATTTAAAAATAAAAAGTATTAAAAAACAAAGGAAGGAGATAATTCTTCCTTTTTTTGATTTTTTGGGGTAGAAATAGAATAAGAAAAAATTGGAGGGGATTATGGAAAATAAAGACATAAATGATGTTTTAAATGATAGTTTAACAAATTTTTCAGAGACTAAGCTTGATAAGAAGAATCCTTATAAAAATATAAAATTAGAAGAAGTTTTCGATGAATTTTTTGAAAGCTTAGAAAAAAATGATTCTGATTTTTCTTGGGTAGAAAAATTAAATGGTATAGATAAAAAGAAAAATGTTGAAGATAAGGATAAAATTGCTAATATCCATTACGGATTACCTTCTCATGTTCATGGAAATTACAAAGATGGCTCTATATATTTATGTTTATTTAATCCAAATGTTATAGGTATAACGGATAATAATTTGATTTATAAAAGTGAATCTTCAAAAAAGGAAAGTGCTAAAATATGCAGCTTAGAAGATTATTATACAAAACCACCACTATTAGAAGATAAAAAAGACCCTATAGATGATGAATTTTGGAGAATTATCAATTCTTATAAAGAGTGGAAAAATGATGATAAAAAAAGAAAAATTAATATAGAAAAACTTAAAAACTTAATAATAAGTAATGAATCTACATTAACAAAAGAATTGAAAAACCCTGGATTAGGGACATACTATATTGATAATTATTTTGATAAATTAATTGATAAGACAGTTAAAAGTAAATTAGAATATACAGATAAAATTGTAAATATGGAATTATGTCCATTTAGATCTAAAAACGCTAGCACGATAAGTAATGATATTCTAAAATCAGAAGTTGGCTTATTTGCTTGTTATATCATATGGTACAGAATAGGAAAATATAAAAATAATAAAAATTCCAATAAACCTATTTTTATATTTAGAAGCTATAGTAATTGGGAAAAAAGATTAATTTATTCTTTATATGAATTAAACAATAAGAAGATAACACAGGAAGCCATTGGAGAATACATGACAACAATTAGAAATGAGTTTTTCTATCATTTTCCAAATCAAAGTGGAATGATAAGTTCAAAAAATTTAAGAAAATTTGTGAGTGAAGAAGAATTTGATCATATAAGGGAAAATATAAAAAAGTCTGAAAATAAGTAAAATTTAAGGATTCAGCAATTAAATAAAACAGCTATTGCCCATCCCGACCGAAGTGGAGGGATCTCTTTGGATTGGTACGCATAGAGAAATATTTCTCACTTGATGGGTTTTTATTTCTTCCTTATTGTAAATTTTAAATTCCTATTATTTTGGGTAAGTATATAAATACATATATGTAGAAAGGAATTTTATGAAATATTTATCTAAAAGATTTACTGGGAATTATGGGATAATTAAATTTATTTTTTTGTTATTATTGACTTTGTTTGGAGCTTTGCCTGCAAGTTATAGTATTTTGATTAGGGGCGTGGACAAGTCTTTGCTTTATATTATTACTGGGGCTTATCTTCTTGTGGCTTTTTTATTTTTTCTTATTTTTTATAGGAAATTTAAATTGTCTGGGGGATTTTTTGCAAATTTAAAAGTGATTTTAATTTCTCTTGTGGCAATTTATACTTTGTCTTTTTTGATTGAATTAGCTTTTGGGGAAAATATTTCAAATCCTCAAAATCAAGAGGCGATTGAGTCTATGCTTAGGAGAAATTTTTCTCCAGCTCTTCTTGCTCATATAGTTTTTTTGGGACCTATTGTTGAAGAATATACTTTTAGGGAATATCTTCCTGGTGTTTTTAGAAATATTTTCAAAAGACGTGATCAGGATTTTAAGGATTTTTTCGCTCTTATTTTGGCGAATGTTTGTTTTTCTCTTGCCCATCTTCCAACTGATATTTATAGTTTTTTGGTATATTTTTCAATAGGTTTTGTACTTGTTATGGTAAGATTTTTGACAAATAATTTGAAATTATCGGCTTTTGTTCATATTTGTTGGAATTTATTGTCAAGTGTGATTTTATATTACGCTATTTAATTTTTAAAATATTAAATAAAAAAGGACGGTTGCAAGATTGAATGATTTTTTTATTCTGAAACAGTCCTTTTTTTGTAAATTTTTATTTATTATTTTCTTGTGGATTTTCTAGTTTTTATTCTTCGATATTATTTTTTTTGAAACCAGATGAAAAGTCGTAAGCGCCACGTTTGATTATTATGTCATCATTTTTTGATTTTGTATTTTTGTCTTTTTCTTGATTTTTCTTATCTTTTGTGGATTTATTTTTATTTTCTTTTTCTTTTGTATCTTTGGCTAAATCAGATTTTTCAGAAATTTTTTCTTTTTTACTCTTGTTTTCTTCTTCTTTTATATTTTCATTTGTTTTTTCACATTTAACTTCTTCTTTTAATTCTTCGCTTGGTTTTGTTTGGTTTTGTTTGTCATTTTCTAAAGAATTGTTAGGATTATTTTTTGCGTCTGTATTTAAATCTGAAAGATTATCATATTCTTTATTTTTAATTGCAAGAGCAAAGGATACTATTGAAACAACAAATAAAATTATTGCCAAAATTACCAAAAATTTAGCAAATTTTGCTTTTTGTGGGTCAAAATCATTGGCTAAATTTTGTAAAGCTTGACTAATGTTTGCAAAACTTCCTTCGATTGCTCCCAAGTCTGGATTTGAGAAATTAATTGCCATAATATTTGCTTTAACTACTTTAACAAATTCCATCAATGGAGAAATTGTAATAAAAGATATTAATAAAACCAATGTTCCAGCAGCTGAGAAAATATATTTTTTAATTTGTTCTTTAAAAATAAAAATTCCAGCAATCAACAAAACTAGATTTACAAAAAATAAAAATTTGATAAATCCTATGTATTGAATTATATTTTTGAATTTTCCAAGATATTCAAAAATAGCAAATTCCATTTGGCTTAAAAAATCTTCAATATTGCCTGCGCCGTTTTCAATTGATTCGTAAATGTCTGAAAATGATTTCATATTTGCCAAAATCATTCCCAAATAAAGTACCAATAATGAATTAGTAATAATTTGTCCAATATAGACAGCAAGTTTTCCCTGTTTTTTTGTCATAACTTCCTCCTTAATAATAAAATATAACGGGAAAATATCCACATAATTTATACATATTATTATATCATAATTCAAGAAATTTTTCTGAAATTTTTTATCTTATAATTTATTGAAAGAATTTCTTACAGAAAACAATCAAATAATCATATAAAATAAATATTGGAATTTAAAAGAAAAATGAGGTAAAATAAATTTCGGAAAATTTAAAATAATTTTGAAAAATTTTAAATTGTTTGAAATGAGCGATTTTAAAATATTTTTCAAAGCTTTAATAATTATATAATAATTGTGAATATTTATATTGATATTTGCAAGAATTTTCTATATAATAGTAATGAGTGAAATTATTACAAATTAACGTGATAATATTTAAAAGTTAGGAGATCTTATGAAAATTGCATCGATGGAATACAAAAATGGGATTTCTAACTTGCTCAACTCTAAATTTGATGAGAACGAAGTTGTTGTAAAAAAATATGAGAATTTTGAAGACATTATTCTTGAAGATGATTTGTCGGAATTTGATTTAATTTTAGTGGATATGACTCATACTAGGTGTATTGAGCTTATCCAGTACATAAAACAAACTACAAATATTCCGGTAATTTATCTTACAGATAGGTACAAAAAAAGTCCCTATGAAGCAAAAATTGACGACAAGGATTTTGTAATTCATTCTTATTCAAGAGATGAATTTATAAAATATACTTTGAAAAAGGTCGAAGAAATTAACAATTCCAAAATTATTTCTTTTGGTTTTTGTTCAATTGAAGTGGACAATGGGATTTTTAGGATAGGAAATGAAATTTTAGATCTTACAAAATCTGAAATTAGTCTTTGTACAATTCTAATAAAAAATATGAACAGACCAGTTTCAAAAGAAATTATTGTAAAAGAAATGTCTAAAATGGGAATTGAAACAACAGACAGATCAGTTAGAGAGCATGTTAGAAAAATCAGAAAAGAATTTAAAAAAGCAAAACTTGAACCAATTAAAACAGTAAGAGGACAAGGATACGAATGGATTTTAGAATCTTGTGAAATAGGAAATTAGCCCGATTTATACAATGATTTTTATAATATAGAATATGAATAATTTAAAATAACCCAAATCTAACTAGCGGGAGAGGTATAAAAATTTCAAAATTAGAAAATTTTGGCATTTTTATACTTTGTTAGATGGGTTATTTTTTTGAAAAAATTTAGAGATTTTCAAATTCAAATAAAAAAATAAAATTGATATTGATTATCTTGTGCCACAAATTATTTTGTGATATTATATAAATATCTTCAGGGTGAGGTTTGATTCCTAACCGGCAGTTAAAGTCTGCGAGTTTTTTACTGAATGGGCGAAATTCCCATACCGACAGTTATAGTCTGGATGAGAGAAGATATTCTTTTTTATGAGAAATTATTTAGCCCTGAAAGGGCATTTTTTTATGCCGAATTTTAGGAGGATTTTATGAGTCATGATCAAAAAAAATTAAGAAATTTAGTAAAAGTTGGAATACTTTCAGCCATGAGTTTCATACTTATGTTTATTCAATTTCCAATTCCAGTTGCACCACCTTTTATGAAAGTTGACCTTGCAGATGTGCCAGCTCTTATTGGTGGATTTTCGATGGGGCCTTTGTATGGAGTCTTAATTCAACTTATTAAAAATATTTTGAATTTGAGCAAGACAAGCACAGGTGGCGTTGGAGAAATTTCCAATTTTATAGTCGGAGGACTTTTTGTATTTGTATCAGCAAGTATATATAAAAGGAAAAAAACCAAAAAAAATGCAACTATAGCTATGATTTGCGGAATGTTAATTATGACACTTACAGCAACTTTATCAAATGCTTTTGTAATTTTTCCACTTTACGGAAAAGCAATGGGAGTAGAAATGAGCGCCTTTGTAGCTATGGCACACAAAACAAATACTTTAGTAAATTCTTATTTTACTATGATGATTTTTGCAATTGTTCCATTTAATTTGATAAAAGGTTCAATAGAAATTTTAGTAACAAAATTATTATACAAACACGTTTCAGGAATTTTGCACGATAGAAAATAATATTTTAAATTTTAAAAACAGACTTTGTGGTCTGTTTTTTGTTTTTTTCTGGAAGCTGAAATTTATTACTTTATAAATTTAATAAAAGAGATCTCTATTATTATTTTTGGAGATAGATAGAATTTTATTTTTACCTTAAAAATCATTGGAATTTTTTTATTTTAGACTATAATATATCTTACAAAAAGCTTCAAATTAAACTTTTGTAGTATAATAGATTAGAAGGAGTTTTTATGAGAATTAATTCTTTAAAAGAAATGGAAGATTTTGCTTTTGATTTTTCTAAAAAATTGAAAAAGGGCCAAGTTATAAATTTGATTGGAGAAATGGGTAGTGGGAAGACTACTTTTACTTCTTTTGTTTGCAAATATTTTGGGATTTCTAATACTTCATCTCCAACTTTTGCTCTTGTAAATATTTATAATGGAGAAAAGCAAGGGGAAGATTTTCCGATTTATCATCTAGACCTTTACAGGTTTGAAAGTCCTGATGAAATTTTAGACATAGATTTTGAAAATTATCTTTACCCAGAGGATGCTGTAACATTTTTAGAATGGGCAGAAAAGGCAGAAGGCTATCTTCCAGATGATATGATTGAAGTTAATATAGAAAAAATTGATGAAAACGCTAGGGAAATTAGCGTGAAATTTATAGATTAGGAGATTTTAATGAGAGTTTTAGGAATTGATACATCAACTATGATTTCTACTGTAACTGTTGTAGAAGATGAAAAAATCATTGGGGATTTTAATGTAAATCAAGAAAAAACTCATTCGGAATCGCTTGTGCCAATGATTGAAACTTTATTAAATCTATTGGGACTAAAGCTTTCTGATATTGATATTTTTGCCATTAGCCAAGGACCGGGATCTTTTACGGGTTTAAGAATTGGAATGACAATTGCAAAGACTTTTGCCCAAGTTGGAAATAAAAAATTAATTCCAGTTTCAACTTTAAAGGCTCTTGCCTTAAATTCTTCTTCGAATTCTTTTAAGGCTTCTATGCTTGATGCAAGGGGAAAAAGAGTTTATGGGGCAATGTATGATGAAAATATGAATGAAATTGTTAAGGAAGATTTATATAATATAGATGATTTTTCAAAACTCTGTAATGAAAAAAATGTAGATTTTGATTTAGTTTCGGAAGTTGGTGAAAAATATAAGGACAAATTTCCTAGGGCAAGAATTTTGGATTTTTCTTATAATTCTTGTATTGGAAAAAATTTGTGTAAGCTTGCTCTTTTGAAAAAAGATGAGGACTATGATCTTTATAAGCTTGTGCCAAATTATTTGAGAAAATCGCAAGCGGAAAGGGATAGAGAAAAGAAAAATGATTAGGACAATGACTGTAGGAGATACGGATAAGGTTTATAAAATCGAATCTAGTGCTTTTTATAGGCCTATGCCCAAAAAAGATCTTATAAATGATATTGAAAAAAATAAGCACAAAGAGTGTTTTGTATATGAAAAAAATGGAGAAACTCTAGGCTTTTATATAATTTCAAAAATTTTGGATGAAATTGAAATTTATACAATAGCAGTTGATGAATTATATCGTGGGCAAAATATCGGATCATTTATGCTTGAACACATGATAAATTTTGCAAAGAGTTTAAAAGTTTCAAAAATTTGGCTAGAAGTTTCTACAAAAAATTTTCCAGCTATAAATCTTTACCAAAAATTTGGTTTTGAAAAAATTAGACTTAGGGAAAATTATTATGCTAGAGTTCACGAAGATGCTTATATAATGTTAAAGGAATTGGATTAGATGAAAGATTTTTATACAATGGGAATTGAAACTTCTTGTGACGATTCTTCAGTTGCTATTTTGAAAAACGACAGGGAAGTTTTGATTAATTTAATATCATCACAAATTGATATACATAAAATATTTGGAGGAGTTGTGCCAGAAATTGCATCAAGAAAACACCTTGAGGCAATCAATCCTTTGATTGAAAAGGCGCTTTTGGATACAAATTTATCTTATAGCGATATTGATTTGATTTCTGTTACCAAAGGTCCTGGACTTATTGGCTCACTTTTGGTAGGAATTTCTGCGGCAAAGGCTCTTTCTTTGTCAGCAAATATTCCAATGATTGGAACAAATCACATGCAAGGACATATTTGCGCAAATTATTTGTCAAATAAAGACCTAGAGCCACCATTTATTTCATTGGTTGTAAGTGGAGGTCATACTTATCTTGTAAAAGTAAATGGCTATACAGATTATGAAATAATTGGAACAACAAGAGATGATGCTGCTGGAGAATCTTACGATAAAATTGCAAGATCAATAGGCCTTGGTTATCCAGGCGGACCAAAAATTGATAAACTTGCAAAAGAAGGAAACAAGGATGCGATTGATTTTCCAAGAATTATGCTTGAAAAAAATTCTTACGATTTTTCATTTTCTGGTTTAAAAACTTCAGTTTTAAATTATATGAACCACCAAAATCAAAAAAATTTAGAAATAAACAAGGCAGACTTGGCAGCAAGTTTTCAAGAAGCTGTTGTAGATGTTTTGGTAGAAAAATCTATGCGATTGATAGATGAAACAGGATTAAATACATTTGCAGTATCAGGAGGAGTTGCTGCAAATTCTAGATTAAAAGAAAGATTAAAAGAAGAATGTGAAAAAAGGGGAGTCAAATTTTATTATCCAGATATAATTTTGTGCACAGATAATGCGGCAATGATTGCTATGGCAGGATATTTAAATTACAAAGCTGGAGCAAGGTCTGATAATTATTTGAAAGTGTATCCAAATTTAGGACTTTAATTTGATATAATAGACTTATGAGTAGAGAAATTACAAAATTAAAAACATACAATACAAAAAATAAAATAGCATACTTTCTTTACTTTTTGTCTGCAATTTGCGTTTTCGCTTTTGGCATATATTATAAAGAAGGTTTTGAAATAGCTGGTGGAATATTTTTGCTTTTAAGAGGAATATATTTAATAAAAACCAACAACAAAAGCACAGCTTCTATTTTGAGAAATGAAAAAAAAGGACTTTACTTTAAACTTTTGATGATAATGGCTTTTTCATTAATAAATCCAATAGGAATTCTTCCCTTTTTATACGAAATAAAAAAAAGAGATTGGGTTATAAATGGAGGACTTGATGAAGAAAAAAAGTAAAATAAGTATTTTATTTTTGGCGATTATTATTTTATTTTCATCATGCGCTCAAAGGAGAATAAACTATCTAGAAAAAAGAAGAGATAGTTTGATTTCAGAAAAAAAGCCAAAAGAGAAGAAAATAATAAAAATAAATCCAGATAAAATTGATGAATTTAAATCAATAGAAGCCTATATGGCATGGTATAAAAAATTAGATGGGCCATGCAAATTAGTTTTTGAAAATAAGGTAGAAAAAAAAGAATTAAGCCAAGAAGAAATGGTAGAAGATTTCAATTATCTTTTTAATGAAATTAGAGATAATTATCCATTTTTTGGAGTTTTGAAAAGGCAATATGGAGTTGACTTTTTGGCAAATTATTCAAAATATTTAAGCGAAATAAAATTTTGCAAAAACGACCAAGAATTTACAAACACCATGGGAAAAATAATGGAAGATTTGCACAATGACCACGCAACAATTGCACAAAAAGATTACGTAGAAGAAACCTTAGAATACTATTCACATTTTTGGGCCGATCCGTCAATGTATTACGAATTTTTAACACTGAACAAAGAAAGCGTAAGAGATAGATACGGAGTTGATGGAGTCCAATCAAATAAAGCTGACAGGAAAAAAATCAGGAGAAGATCCCTATACACAGAAAATTCCAGCGAAAATATGGAAGTAAAAATGCTAGCACCAAGTTTGGGACTAATAAAAATAAAAGAAATGCTAGCAGAATATGAACTTTCAGAAGATATGAAAAAATTAGACAAATTTTTAGAAGAAAATCAAGATTTAAAAACAATAATAATAGACATCAGAGAAAATTCCGGTGGGAATATAGAATATTGGCAAGAATATCTTTTGCCAAGACTCATAGACAAAAAAATTTCCGTAAACAACCACATGTTTTTTAAAGATGGAATGAGAACAAAACTATTATTAGAAAGCGAAGAGCTTGGCTTTGAAGATATTTCAAATGTAAATATAGAAAAAATGGAGCTTGAACACAAAGAAGATTTAAAAGATTTTTCATATTATAGCAAAGACAAAATAGAAATCACTCCAATGAAAAAAAATAAATTTAAAGGAGATTTGTATTTATTAGTTGACGAAGGAGTATATTCAGCAGCCGAAGGAATGGCAAATTTTTGCAAAAACGCAAAAATTGCAAAATTAGTAGGGAAAAAAACCGGAGGCGATGGAGTAACACTTGGCTTAATAAATGACGTATGCCCAAATTCCGGCTTAGTTTTCACCTACACAAACACCCTAGGCTACGCACCAGACGGAATGATAAACGAAGAAGAAAAAACAAACCCAGACATAAACACAGAAAGTTTAAACGAATCAATAGATACAATAAAAAAATTGGAAAAAATTGAGGAATAAATAAAAGTGGCTGATGCAAAATTATGAATAATCATAGTTTTGCATCAGTCACTTTTTTATTTAATTAAAAACTGAAATCGCTCAAAATAAATTAAATTTAAAAATAATATTAAAACATAAGCAAAAGATAATTTTAATTTATCAAAAAATCGTTTTCGCTTGCTTTTTCGATTTGCTGGGGTATAATTTTTTACAAGAAGTAATACTACTTTTGTAAATTTTATAAAGTTGAACTTTGTTTAATCCCGGACTTATTTATTTTATACCGTATAACGTTCTTCTTTATTTTCCCAGCTTAGGCTGGGTTTTTTATTTGTATTAAGCCCAGCTTTGTAAATTTATTTTTCAAAGATTTTATTTTATATTTTTTAGCATTTTATACATCGGGTCAAACTCATCATAATAGATTTTTTCCTTATCAAAGGCAGACAAAACTTTTTTGGTTAAATATTTTTTGTCGACTATTAACTCGAAAGTATTTTCCCTAAACCATTTGTCAGTCATAGAAAAATATCCATCGTGTCCATTATCTTCTCCCCATGAATTTTCAATTTTCCAAAATTTAACGTCTTTATCTTTTTTGTCAAAGCCTGTAAGATTCATTGCGTGACAAGCTGAAGAATATCTAGAATTAATTCTTTGAGCTTTTGTCATTTTGTCAAAATTGGTAAAAGTTTGTTCGAAATTAAATAAATTCTCATCCATAACTCCGCTTTCTCTGTCTTTATCTATGTCGACATCGCAAGCAAACCACATTGTTTCATTGTTTTTTATGGATTTTTGAGCAGATTTACTCATTGTATCCATGTCAACATTAATTCCAACAAGCTCTGGCAAATCTACTGCATTTTTTGCGTTTTTATCAACCAAAATCCTATTGTAAGGATGTCTTGGATCATTTAATAATTTTATTTTTCCATCAAAAAAATCTCCTACATATTTGTCAAAAAATTTCTTTGGCGTCATATCTTTTTCGATTTTGTAAGAGTTGTCCTTGTCATAGTATTTAAAATCAAAATTTTCAACAGGTTTTCCAATGGATTTTACAAAAATATTGTAGGAATATGATAGACCTTTTTTTCTTAAAATTTCAATTTCTTTTTCGTCATCCGTAGCTCTAATATCCATAGCGATTTTTTTGAGGGCATTTTCCAAGGTATAAAACATAAAAGAAGATTCCTCTGTATGGAAAAGTTCGCCCATATTTGTTTTTGGCACAATTCCATATTTTTTTATCAAATAATAGAAAAATTCAAAATAGCCACCATCTTCTGGAGTGGAATAAAAAACATCTTCAACTTTTCTATCTTTAATATCCAAATCTTTTGTATCAATAACCCTTTGCAAAAACAAATTTGTTTTTTCCATATTGTCATAAAAATACAAAAAAGACTCAGAAAGCTCAAATTTTTCCATATTAAGTTTTTTAGCAATGTGCATCCTAATCATATTAAGACCTGCAAACATCCAACATCTGCCAGTTTTTCTTTGATTAGTAACATCTTTAGTTTCAACTTCGTTAGAAAAAATAAAATCATGTTTGTTGATAATATTTTTATTTAAAGAAGCCTCCATTATCCCCATATTTGAAATGGCATTTTCAATAACTTTATTTTTAGGATCTTTTTCATAATTTTTCTCTAATTCTTTAAATATTTTTTCATCTAATATCATAGGTCACCTCTTTCTTTGGAAATATTATACTTTCAACAAAGCAAAAAACGACAATAACTTGTTTTTATAATAATAGTAAGAAGTTTTATTTGTTAATTTGAAAAATTATAAAAGAACTTTTAAAAATCAATTTTAAAAGTTATGAAAATCGCAAAATTTAAATGTTTGAAGTGCTTTATTATTGACAAATGCTACAAGTTGTTATATCATTGTTTGAGAATAATTACAAATTTTAAATGTAAGGAGAATTTTCCGAAGATATGTTTAAAAACTTAATATCTAAAATTTCAATTTTTTTATCAACTATTGTGTACATAATATTTTTTTATTTTTTAAATAAATATAGCATTTTGCCAGTGAAATATAGGTTTATAGTTTTGGGACTTATATTTTTACTTATTTTTGGATTTTCTTTGTTGATTTTCAAAAGAAAAAAGGCTGGCAAGCCGATTAAAGCCTTTTTTATAATTGTACTTTTGTTTGTAAGTGCAGTGGAAGGCTTATTTATTTCTTACGCAAGTACTTCAATACAAACTGTTCAAAAAATAAATGAGAAAAAAGAAGTAATCAAAACAAAAATGTCTTTTGTTGTTTTGAAAGAATCTCCAATTGAAACATTGGATGATTTGAATGAAAATCAGGTTGCCATAGCTAAGCAAGTGGACAAAGAAAATGTTAAACAAGCTTTAGAAAAATTCAAAAAAGAAAATGGCGATGATTTAAATGTTGAAGACTTGGGAGATTATTTAACTTTAGGTAACAGCTTAATTAATGGAAATGTTCAAGCTGTTTTATTAAATGAAGGCTTCAGGGAAATGTTAGATGATAATATTGAAGGATTTAGCCAAAAAACTAGAGTTTTAAAATCTTATTCTGTTAAGGGAGATCAAAAATTAAATCAAAACAATGAAGTTGAAAAAGATCAAAGTTTTAATGTATATATTTCAGGAATAGACACTTATGGAGATCTTGCAACTGTATCAAGATCTGACGTGAATTTAATAGTAAGTGTAAATCCTAAAAAAGGAAAAATTTTAATAACAACAATTCCAAGGGATACCTATGTAAATATAGCTGGAATGGGAGATTATGCAAATGATAAATTAACTCACGCAGGTTTATTTGGAGTAGACACTTCTATAAAAACTTTGGAAAATTTCCTTGATATAAATATAGACTATTACGCAAAAGTAAATTTCACAACTCTTACAAAACTAATAGATTTATTGGGTGGAGTAGATGTTGAAAATCCTGTTGCTTTTGAAACCAATGGTGGCAAATATTTCCCACAAGGTACAATTCACATGGATGGAGATATGGCTTTAGCATATTCAAGAGAAAGGTACCACCTTGCAGAGGGAGATTTTGATAGAGGAAAAAATCAAGTGAGAGTAATGACAGGAATTATAAGAAAATTATTGTCAACAGAAACACTTTTGAATTTCAATTCGATTGCAGAAGTTGCACTTGATTCAGTAAATACAAATATGCCTTATGATAAAATGATAGAATTAGTAAATGGGCAAATAGATGATGCCAAAGACTGGAAAATAAAAAGCCAAGCAGTAACAGGAACAAGCGAACCAGGACTACCATCATACCTAATGCCTGGAAGTAATTTATACATGATGAGAGCAGATGAAGAATCTATTGACCAAGTTCATGATGGGATTTTGAAAAATAATAAAACAGATAAATAAATATTTTAATTAAAAGGGTAAGGTATACAGTGCTTGAGATTTTTTTCTTAGTAAAAATTGTAAGCGGAGATGTCTTACCCTATGAGTATTTATATAAATAAAGAAAATTTAAAAAGTAAAAAAAGAAGAGCTATAAAAGGAATGAAAATGGATACTAAAAAAATAATAAATAAAAAAACATATATACTCTTAGCTTTTGATATTATAATCATTAACTTAGCATATTTTTTAGCTTTATTTTTAAGGTTTGATGGAAGTTTAATTCAAATACCAAGGATATATTTAAAAGCTTTTGAAAACTATGCTCTTATAAATACAGTTATAACAATTGCTATATATTCAGCTTTCAAGCTATACAGAATAATTTTGGAATATGCATCATATACTGAATTAATAAAAATAACTCAAGCAGTTGCTTTATCATTATTAGTTCATGTTTTTGGTATTTCAATTCTGTTTCAAAGGATGCCATTGTCATATTTTGTATATGGATTTTTGATTCAATACACTTTTACAGTGGGGATAAGATTTGCCAACAAAATGTTTATACAAGGAAAATATAATCTATTAGACAAAAATCCAGAATTTAAAAAAGCAATAATAATTGGGGCAGGATCAGCTGGTCAGACAATAAAAGAAGATATAAACAAATCAAACAGACAGGAAAATACAAGCATAAAAGTAGTTGCATTTATTGACGATAATCCAGAAAAAAAAGGTCAATACATTGACGGAACGGTTATTTATGGGGGAAGAGAGTCAATAAATGAATTAGTAAATAAGGAAGACATAGATCTAATATTAGTAGCACTTCCATCAGCCCAAGAAAACCAAAAAAGAGAAATTTTACAAATATGCAATGACACAAAGTGCGAAGTAAAAGTTCTACCTGGAATATACCAATTAGTTTCAGGAAGTGTTTCTATGTCAGGAATGAAAGATGTCCAAATAGAAGATTTATTAGGACGTGATCCAGTAAAAATATTTTCAAACGAAACTTTTGATTACCTAAATGACAAGGTTGTTCTTGTTACAGGCGGTGGAGGTTCAATTGGATCAGAGCTTTGTAGACAAATCGCCCAATACGGACCAAAACTTTTGATAATATTTGATATATACGAAAACAACGCCTATGAAATTGAACAAGAGCTAAAAAGAAATAATAAAGATTTAAAATTCATTACCCTAATAGGATCAGTAAGAGACTATGCAAGAGTAAAAAAAGTATTCGAAACATACAAACCAGAAATAATATTTCACGCAGCAGCTCATAAACACGTACCATTAATGGAGGTAAGTCCAGTAGAAGCAATAAAAAATAACGTAAGAGGAACCTACATAGTAGCTCTACTTTCATTAATCTACGATGCAAAAAGATTTGTTCTAATCTCAACAGACAAGGCAGTAAATCCAACATCAGTAATGGGAGCAACAAAAAGAGTTTGCGAGAAAATAATCCAAGGAATAAATGACATTAGAGCAAACAAAGAATATGAAAAACTTGCAAAAGTAACAATAAACGATGGAAATAGAATAATCACCATAAATCCAAAAGATTACTTACAAGAAAAAAATCCGAAAACAGAATTTGTAGCAGTAAGATTTGGAAATGTCCTAGGTTCAAACGGATCAGTAATTCCACTTTTCAAAGAACAAATAGCATCAGGTGGACCAGTAACAGTAACCCACCCAGAAATAATCCGCTATTTCATGACCATAAAAGAAGCAGTAAAATTAGTATTACAAGCAGGCTCAATGGCACAAGGCGGAGAAATATTTGTACTAGATATGGGAGAGCCAGTAAAAATAGATTACTTGGCAAGACAATTAATAAAACTATCAGGATATAAACCAGATATAGATATGCCAATAGTATACACAGGCCTAAGACCAGGAGAAAAATTATACGAAGAAAGACTAATGGACGAAGAACTTTTATCAGATACAAAAGTAGAAGGAATATCCGTAGGAAGACCATTAGAATTTTCAAGAGAAGAATTTTTCCAAAAATTGGATAAAGTAATAAACCAAGAAAATATAGACGAATTAGATATAGTTGTTACGATAAATAATTTAATAAGTACGTTTATAGGAAAGGGTAATAAATAATGACAAAAAAAATGAACATACCATTCTCACCACCAGACATTAGCGAAGAAGAAATTAATGAAGTAATAGATGCTTTAAAATCTGGTTGGATAACAACAGGACCAAAAACCAAAAAATTAGAAAAAGATTTGCTAGAATTTACAGGAACAAATATAGGAGTTTGCCTAAATTCTCAAACAGCAGCGGCAGAAATGACTCTTAGAGTTTTAGGAATTGGAGAAGGCGATGAAGTGATAACAAGCGCCTACACTTACACAGCGACAGCCTCAGTAGTAGAGCACGTTGGAGCAAAATTGGTTTTAGTAGATACCCAAGAAGAAAATTTAGAAATGGACTACGAAAAATTAAAAGAAGCCATAAACGAAAAAACAAAAGTAATAATTCCTATAGATTTGGGAGGAGTTCCTTGCGATTACGATAAAATATTTGAAATTGTAGAAGAAAAGAAAAATTTATTTAAAGCAAACAACGAAATTCAAGAAGCCTACAACAGAATAATAGTAATGTCAGATGCAGCTCATGCTTTGGGAGCAGAGTATAAAGAAAAAAAAGTAGGATCAGTAGCAGATTTTTCAAATTTTTCCTTCCATGCAGTAAAAAATTTCACAACAGCAGAAGGTGGATATGCAACATGGAAAGACAAAGAAGGAATAGACAACGAAAAACTATACAAAAAATATCAATTATTATCCCTTCACGGTCAATCAAAAGATGCCCTAAGCAAAACAAAACTTGGATCATGGGAATATGATATAGTAGGACCTTGGTACAAATGCAATATGACAGACGTATTAGCAGGAATAGGACTCGCCCAAGTAAAAAGATATCCAACACTTTTAAAAAGAAGAAAAGAAATAATAGAAAAATACGACAAAGCCTTTAGACCATTAGGAATAAAAAGTCTAAACCACTTTGACAAAAATCACAAATCATCAGGACATCTTTATATAACACAAGTTCCAGGAATAGATACAGAACAAAGAAATAAAATAATAGAAGAAATGGCAGAAAAAGGAATAGCATGCAACGTCCACTATAAACCACTTCCACTATTAACAGCATACAAAAATTTAGGGTTTGATATAAAAGATTATCCAAACGCCTACAATCATTACAAAAATGAAATAACACTACCTCTTCACACAAAACTTACTGATGAGGAAGTTGATTATATAATTGAAAATTATAGATATATTATTGAAAATAGTAGTTTATAAATTATAAATGATTTAAAAGAGAGGTTTAATAATGTATATTATAATAGGAGCATCAAGTTTTATAGGTGTTTATACAGTCGAAGAATTTTTAAAACAAGGTTGTGAAATAATTGTAACAGGAAGAAATAATAAATTTAAAGAGCATTATGATAAACTAGGTGTAGATTATATAAACCTAGATTTGGTAAACAAAAAAGATTTTGATTTACTTCCTAAAGAAAATGTTGATGGAGTGATTCTTCTAAGTGGATTGTTGCCAGCAAACTCTAATGTAGATTTAGAGAATGAAGAAAATGCAGCAGATTATTTTGAAGTAAATACTATAGGGACTATAAATGTTCTTGAATATTGTAGAAAAAATAATATAAATAGAGTTATATCAACTTGTTCTTACGCTGATGTAAGGGGTGCTTGGGGAAAAAAAACAATAACAGAAGAAGAACCACGTGATTTCATATATGAAGGAGATCATGCAGTATATATTTTTTCTAAGAATGCAGCAAATGATACAATGAAATACTATAATGAACAACATGGAATGAAAAATGCTTGGTTTAGATTTCCACCAGTGTATGGTGTTGGACCTCATGATTCTCTTTATATAAATGGGGAATTAAAAAAATCTGGACTTAAAATTTTCATTGATAATGCAAGAGAAGGTAAGGATATTTGTATATTTGGAGATAAAAATTTAAGTAGGGATATAGCGTATGTGAAGGATGTTGCTCACGCTTTTTATCTTGCTATTAACAACGAAAAAACTAAAGGACTATACAATATGACATCAGGTAGTGGTGTTACTTTACAAGAACAAGCGGAAATAATTGCAGAAATATGGGCTCCAAGTCCAGAAAAAAAAATCTAAAATAACTTATAAACCAGAAATAAATAACAATACTAGTTCTTATTTATTTTCAATGGAAAAGGCAAAAAATGATTTTGGTTATGTACCTAAATATTCGGATTTTAAACTAATGATGAAAGATTATAAGAAAGACTTAGATAATAATAAATATCAGGAGCTTTTTAAATATGTCAAGTAAAACTAAATTATCAGGGAGCTTAGTTTTTAGGTTTACAAAGAGAACCTTTGATATTTTGCTATCTTTAATATTGATGATACCAGTTATCTTAATTGTTATATTTTCATATATATTTATAAAAATTGAAGATGGCGGTCCTTTATTTTATAAAGCGGAGAGAACTGGACTTTTTGGAATCCCATTTAAGATGTATAAGTTGCGTTCTATGAAAGAAAATGCTCCAGATATAAGGTTAGAAGATGGTTCAACATTTAACGGGGATGATGATCCTAGAGTGACAAAATTTGGTAAATTTGCAAGAAAAACAAGTATTGATGAACTTCCACAAATCATAAATGTTTTAAAGGGAGATATGAGTTTTATTGGCCCAAGACCTGATACACCGATGTACTTAGATAAATATACGGACGAAGAGAAAATTATTCTTACGGTGCGCCCAGGTATAACCGGTTACAATCAGGCTATTAACAGAAATTCTGTTTTAACAAAAGAAAAATTGGAAAATGATGTTTATTACGTGAAACACTTATCACTTTTTTTTGACTTGAAGATAATATTTATGACAATAAATACAATAATTATGCGTAAGAATATAAATAGAAATTATGAGGAAAGCAAAGATACTTTTGTTTAAAATAATAAATTATTGGAGTGCATATATAAATGAAAAAAATAATGATATTAGGTGCTAGTATTTTACAAGTTCCTGCTATAGAAAAAGCTATAGATATGGGGCTTGAAGTCATTGCGGTTGATATGGATTCAAATGCACTTGGATTTAAAATACCAGGTGTAAAAAAAGAAGTTATTAGTACTATAGATATTGAATCTGTAATGAGTGCTGCAAAAAAACATAATATAGATGCGATAATGACTCTTGCTAGTGATATGCCAATAATGACTGTTGCAAAAGTTTCAAAGAAATTAGGGTTAGTTGGTGTTGATTTAGATACGGCTATAAAAGCTACAAATAAATCAAAAATGCGTGAATCTTTAAAAAGCTTTGGCGTGCCTGTGCCTTTATTTTATAAAGTTGATAGTCTAGATAAATGTATAAAAGCGGTTAATAAAATTAAGGATAAAGGTTACAAATGTATTTTAAAACCAGCTGATAATTCTGGGAGTCGAGGTATTGTATTACTACCTGATTTTAACGAGAAAACTATAAATATAGCTTATAATTATAGTAAAAATAATTCTAGAAATAAGATTGTAATGGTTGAAGAATTTATGGAAGGACCAGAAGTAAGTGTAGAGACAATCAGTGTAGATGGGAAATGTAATATAATTCAAATTACTGACAAAATAACAACGGGTGCTCCATATTTTGTAGAAATGGGACACTCTCAACCTAGCCAGCTACCAGATAGTATGAAAGATAAAATAAAAGAAATAACAATTGCTGCAAACAAAGCTATAGGTATAATAAGTGGTCCTTCACATACAGAAATCAAAATCACTCAAAATGGTCCAAAAATTGTAGAAATTGGAGCAAGACTTGGAGGAGATAACATAACAACCCATTTAACTCCTTTGTCTACAGGGGTTGATATGGTTGAAAGTTGCATAAAAATTGCTTTGGGAGAAAAACCAGATATAAGAATAAAATACGATAAAGCATCAGCAATAAGATATTTCGATCAAAGTCATGGGAGAATTAAGTCTATAAGAGGGGTGGAAGAAGCAAGTAAATTGCCTGGAATAATTCAAATATCAATAATTCATGGTAAAGATCATATTATTAATGGTATTAAAAGTAGTTCAGATAGAGTAGGATTTGTCATTGGACAGGCAGATGATTGTAAAGGAGCTATTTCAACTGTTATTAAGGCTTTAAGTCTTATAAAAATAGATCTTTATTAGAATTTAAACTTTATAATATTTAAATGGAGTTTTAATAATGAAAGTTGCAATAATGTGTAATGGATTTAGCTCTAAAGGATTTGATAGGGAAGAATTAGTAGATAATTTAAATGAAAAAGGTTATGACGTATATCTAGGGCTAATTAATGATGGAATAATTAACAAATGTTATAACGAACTCAATGCTAAATTAATATTTATAGATGCTAATAGAAATAATACAAATCCTTTTATAGAATTAAAATCATTATTGAATATAAAAAATAAATTGAAAAAAGAGAATATAGATTACGTTATTATATACGGTATAAAAAACCACATATCAATGATTCTAGGAGCCAAAATAGCCGGAGTAAAAAAAATAATGTGTGTTGTCAATGGAAGAGGTAATCTTTTTATATTAAAAGGTCTAAAATGGGATTTAGTCAGAGCAATATCACTTCCTATGCTTAAATTATCATATAGATTAGCGGATTTTATATGCTTTCAGAATAATGATGATAGAAAAGAATTTATAGATAAAGGTTTAGTTAAAAATACATCTAAGGTTTTTTTGACGGGTGGCTCTGGTGTTAATCTAGAAAAATTTAAAAAATTAGATCTTGTAAATGAAAATTCATTCTTATTTTTATCAAGAATAACGGAATCTAAGGGGCTTAAGGAATATATTTATGCTGCAAAAATCGTGAAAAAAAAA
>NZ_KV808690.1:0-33777 GCF_001812365.1 Anaerococcus sp. HMSC065G05 | reverse complement strand
AAAAAAAAATATCCGACAGCTGTTTTTGATGTTGTTGGACCATTAGATAATGCAGTGGAAAAATCAAGTTTAAATGATATTTTAAAAAAAGCTGAAGATGAAAATACTGTAATTTATCATGGAGAAACAAGAGATGTGTCAAAATGGATGGCAAAATCTAGATTTTTTATATATCCTTCATATTATCCAGAAGGTGTTCCAAGATCAGTGTTACAGGCTTTAGCAAGTGGCAGACCTGTTATAACGTTTAATACACCAGGATGCAAAGAAACCGTAAAAAATGGTGTAAATGGTTTTGTTGTTGAGAAGAAAGACATTAAAGCTTTAGCAGAAAAAATGATTTGGATGATTGAACATCCTAAAGAAACAGAAAATATGGCGCAAGAGTCTAGAAAGTTTGCTGAAGATAATTTTGATGTTTTTAAAATTAATGAGAATATAATAAATAGACTTAAATAACTTAAGGAGAACAATGATAAGAGTATTACATGTATTAGGTGGATTAAACAGAGGCGGAGCTGAAACTATGGTAATGAATTTTTATAGATATATAGACAAAAGTGAAGTTCAATTTGATTTTATTATTCATAGTGATTCGCAAAATGATTATAGAGAAGAAATAGAGAGTATGGGTGGGAAAATATACGTGTTCCCTAAGTTTAAAGTATATAATATTTTAAGTTATAGAAATACTTGGAAAAGTTTTTTTGACGCTCATCCAGAATATAGAATTATTCATTCCCACATTAGGAGTTATGCAAGTGTGTTTTTTCCTATAGCTAAAAAATATCATTTAAAAACAATTATACATAGCCATAGTACTTCAAATGGAAAAGGATTTAAGGCTGTTATTAAAAATGTACTACAAAAACCTTTAGCGAAACAGGCTGATTATTTGTTTGCATGTTCTGAATCTTCAGGAAAATGGTTATATGGAACGGAAAAAATAAAAGAAGATAATTATTTTTTAGTAAAAAATTCTATTGACGTTAATAAATATAAATATAATGAAAAAATAAGAAGTGAATATAGAAATGCTTTAAATATTGAAAATAATTTGGTATTTGCTCATGTTGGTAGGTTATCTAGTCCTAAAAATCACATTTTTTTATTAAAAGTTTTTAAAGGAATTTTGGAAAAAAACTCAAAATCTATTTTATTAATTATTGGAGATGGAGAGTTGAAAGAAGAAATAAATACAAAAATTAAAGATTTGAACTTGAAAGGGAAAGTATTTATGATGGGTTCAAGAGAAGATGTTGATAACATTTTACAAGCGGTAGATGTCTTTCTCTTCCCGTCATTTTGGGAAGGGTTACCAGTTGCTGTTGTCGAAGCTGAGGCTTCAGGTTTACCATGTATTTTATCAGAATCTGTAACAGAGGAAGTAAAATTATTACCAAATCTTAAATATTTGCCTATAAATCAAGGAGAAGGTATATGGGTAAATTATATATTAAATATGAAAAAAAATAGACTAAAAGAAGCGTCGGAAATTGTTAGATCAAAAGGGTTTGATATAAGAGATACAACTAGATGGTTATTAGAATTTTACAAGAATTTAGCTTCTTAGTTAAATTAATAGATGTGTTGCTTTAAATTTTGTTTTAAGCGAGTCAATCATTTATATAGGTTTGGATAACGAATTAGTTTAAGAAAGGGAATTTTTTGACAATTTATATATTTTTATTAGCTTTTATACTACTAAATGTGTTTTTAGAGGCATCATTTTCGTCTTTAAAAATTTCAAAATACAAATTGAATACGAGAAAAATTAGTTTTTTCTTATGTTTTATATCTATACTTATGATTGGGCTTATGAGAAATCAACATTTAGGCGTTGATGTAGATAATTATAGATATTATTTTTTGAAGTTTTATCCAAGTAAAAGCATTAGTTTTTTTATATTTAATTTTAAATATGATATTGGCTACGTTCTTTTAAATAAATTTATTAGATTATTTACAAGTAATTTTAGAATATTTGAAAATATTGTATTTATAATTAGTTATGGAATTTTTTCTTACATTATATATAAAAGATCCAAATGCTTTTCACTTAGTTTTTTAGTGTATTTAGGTCTTGGATTTTTAGGAACTAATTTATGTATTTTAAGGCAAGCTATAGCGTGCTCTATTTGCTTTTTAAGTTTTGATTTTATTAAGAAAAACAATAAATTAGTTAGTCTTTTATTAATATTACTTGCTGTTACGTTTCATAAAACGGCTATATTTTTCTTATTATCTTATATAATTATTGAGGGGAATGATAGCAGAGCGTTATTGATTAAAAAAAATTTGTTTCTAATGTTATCTATTTTAGGTGCTATGTATATAATCCCACATCTGTATAAATTCTATTCGAATGATTATTCTAATACATCAGTTTCCGGTCAGGGATATAAATTACTATTCTTTTATATTATAATATCTTTTATTTTAAGAATAATAATAAATCGTAAAAAATTAAATAACGAAGTTAAAGATTATGAAGGATCATTTGGAGCGATATATCTTCAAATTGGTGCAATAAGTTTTTCGTTATTTGCGAGAGTTACAAGATATTTTGAACTAATATATACTCTTTCAATACCTAATATTACTTATGAATCTAAGTATAGGAAATTTTATATATTTATTTTTGCATTAATATTTTCAGCATTATATATATATGGATTAGTAACTGATGGTTGTCAAATAGTACCTTTTGAATCATTTCTAACTTAATTATATTTTAATAGGAGATATTAATGAAAATTTTATTTTATATAAATACATTAGGAAAAGGTGGAGCTGAGAGAGTTGTAACAAATTTAGCAAATCAATTTGCAGATGAAAATAATACAATTATTTTAGTAACTTCTTATAAAGTTGAAAAAGAATATAAGACAAATTCAAATGTAAAAAGAATTTGCTTAGAAGACTATAAAAAATCTTCAAAAAATAAGATTTTTAAAAATATAAATATTATTAGACAATTAAAAAAGATAATTTGCATGAATAAACCTGACTTAGTTGTTTCATTTATGAGAGAGCCAGTTGTAAGGGCTTTGCTTGCTTCTAGAAAATTAGATGTTAAAAATATAATCTCTATTAGAAATGATCCAAGCAAAGAGTATCCAGGAATTGCGGGGAAATTAATATCAAAATATATACTTCCTAAAGCTGATGGATGTGTTTTCCAAACTGAAGATGCTAAAAAATATTTCCCGATCAAATTACAGGGTAAATCTAAAATAATATTCAATCAAGTTGATGAGAAATTTTTTGATGTAAATATATATGATCCCAAATATATAGTTTCAATAGGAAGACTAAGTCAACAAAAAAATCAAATGATGTTAATTAATGCATTTGCAAAAGTAAATGAAAAATATCCAGATGAGAAATTATTGATCTATGGAGATGGAGAACTGAAAGAAAAATTAAAAAATGAGATAAATAAAAAAGGACTTGAAGATAGAATATTACTTATGGGTTTAACGGATAATATTCCAAAGGTCTTATCAAAAGCAAAGATGTTTATCTTATCTTCAGATTATGAGGGGATGCCTAATACTCTTCTAGAAGCTATGGCAGCTGGTGTTCCATGCATATCTACGGATTGTCCGTGTGGTGGTCCTAAGGCTATTATAAATCATGGATTAGATGGAATTTTGGTTCCTGTAAATAATGAAAAAGAGTTAGCAAAAAATATTCTTTTATTATTAGAAGATAATGAATTTTCGAATGAAATAAGGAGAAATGCAAAAGAAAAATCTGAAATATTTAAGCCAAATAATATATTTAAACAATGGCAAGAGTATTTTGAACAAGTGATAAATAATTAGAAAGGAAATTGTACAAAAATACAATTATGATAAAATGATAAATAATATTATTAAAAAGGCTAATAAATATATATCAAATCAAGAATATAGATTGAGAGTAAATTCAAAACTTGGCTTGTATAATAATATGGACGATAAAAAGTTTATAGAAAAAATGTTTAAAGCTACTATGGATTATCCTTTAAATTTAGAAAATCCAAAATCTTTTAACGAAAAATTACAATGGTTAAAACTATATGATAGGAATCCATTATATACAAAATTAGTTGATAAATATAAAGTTAGAGAATATATATCTGAAAAAATTGGAGAGGGCTATTTAATTCCTTTACTAGGAGTATGGGATGATCCAGAAGATATTGATTTTGATTCTTTGCCAAATAAATTTGTTCTAAAGTGTAATCACAACTCTGGTCTAGGAATGTGTATATGTACAGATAAAAGTAAAATTGATATAAAGAAAGTAAAAAATGAATTAAAAAGTGGGTTAGCTCAGAATTATTATCTTAATGGGAGAGAATGGCCTTACAAAAATGTTTCAAGAAAAATAATTTGCGAAAAATATATGACAGATGAAACAGGAAAAAATTTAAGAGATTATAAATTTTATTGCTTTGATGGAAAGCCTAAGATTGTTGGAATTTATCAAGATAGAAATTCTGATAAAGAAACAACTGGAGATTTTTTTGATATGAATTTTGAATGGGTAGACTTAAGATTTGGAATGCCTAATGCTTTAAATAAACCTCAAAAGCCACAAAAATTTCAAGAAATGATTAAAATTGCGGAGATTTTATCTGAAGGAATGCCAGAGGTAAGAGTAGATTTATATATAAGCAATAATAAAATTTATTTTGGGGAGTTGACATTTTTTGATGGTGGAGGTTTTGATAAAATTGAGCCACTTGAATGGGATTATAAATTAGGTAGTTGGATAAAATTACCGAAAAAAATGCTAAGCAACGGAGACTAATAATGAATAGAAAAAAGCTATTAGCTCTTAACACAAGTTCATCGCTAATATTTCAGTTAACTACAATTGTATGTGGCTTTATTGTTCCTAGACTTATATTAAAATCATACGGTTCTGAAGTCAACGGTTTAATAAATTCAATAATGCAATTTTTAGCGATTATATCATTCTTGGAACTTGGAGTTGGAGCTGTAATTCAATCATCATTATATAAGCCTTTAGCGGAAAATGATTATAATCAAATAAGCAGAGTTATGGTTTCTGGTCAGAAGTTTTTCTCAAGACTTGCTACAATACTTTTGGTTTACGTTGTGATTTTGATGGGGATTTATCCGTTAATAGCAAAAACAAATTTCGGATTTTTATATACTGCTACAATGATTCTAGTTATAAGTATAAGCTCTTTTGCTCAATACTATTTTGGAATTGTAAATAGTTTACTAATAACAGCAAATCAAAGAGGATATTTTTCTTATAATATTCAAACAATAACATTAATATTAAATACTATAGCTTGTTTTATTCTAATAAAATTAGGAGCATCAATTCATATAGTAAAATTAACAACGTCATTAATTTATTTAGCTAGACCACTAATTCTTTCGCTTTATGTAAAGAAAAGTTATAAAATAAATTGGAATATAAAATACGATGAGGAACCAATAAAACAAAAATGGAATGGAATAGCTCAACACATTTCAGCGGTTGTATTAGATGGTACTGATAATATTGTACTTACAGTATTTATGGGACTTGAAATTGTTTCGGTTTATTCTGTATATAATATGGTTGTCATGGGAGTAAAAAAACTTCTTATGTCAATGACAAATGGAATTCAATCATTGATGGGTGAGCTTTTAGCTAGAGAAGAAATTGATAGATTAAGAAAATTTTTTGGTTGGGTTGAATGGAGTATTCATACTGGAACAACTTTTATTTTTGGAGTTACAGCTATTTTAATAATTCCATTTGTAGAAGTTTATACATCAGGAATACATGATGCAAATTATATTCAACCATTATTTGCAGTTTTAATAGTAGCAGCAAATGCAGGTCACTGTTTACGTCTACCATATAATATATTGATTTTAGCTGGCGGTCACTACAAACAAACGCAAAATAATTATATAATTGCAGCTATAATAAATATTGTAATATCAATTTTATTTGTAAATATTTTAGGCTTAGCTGGTGTTGCGATAGGAACGCTATTGGCTATGTTTTATCAAACAATATGGATGGCAATATATGATTCTAAAAATTTAATACATTGGCCTATAAAATATTTCATAAAACAATTATTGGTTGATGGAATTACTGTTTTATTTTTTGTTATTATTGCTAAATTTTCCACTATAAATGAGATTACATGGATTTCTTGGATTTTATATTCAATAAAAGTTAGTATTATTTCTCTAGTGTTTATGGGAATAATTAATGCAATATTTTATAAGAAATATATTATTGCTATATTAAAAAAATTAAAAAGATATTAGTTAAGGAAATAATAATGTGTGAAAATTATAAAAGTAAATTAAAGGCAGATCTATGTAGATATGGTGGAGATTATAAAAAAATTCCTAAATTTCAAAAATGGTTTAGAAAGTATCAAGATTCAAATAATCATCTATTAAAAATTTTTTATAAAGTTTTATTTGTTTTAAATAGAAAGAAAAATTTTATAGAATTGTCTGCCAATTCTAAGATTGGTAAGGGTTTATATATTGGACATCCTTTTGCGATTACAATAAATCCTGAATCTATTATTGGTGAAAATTGTAATATACATAAAGGAGTTACAATAGGACAAGAAAATAGAGGAAAGAAAAAAGGAACTCCTTCAATAGGTAATGAAGTATGGATTGGAATAAATTCGACAATAGTTGGAAATGTTCGAATAGGGAATGATGTATTAATTTCTGCAAACTCATTTGTAAATTTTGACGTACCAGATCACTCTATAGTAATAGGAAATCCTGGGAAAATTATCCCAAAAGAAAATGCAACTAAAGATTATATTAATAATAAATATAATGATACTTGTAAATAAATTTCAAAAAATAAAAAAGCTAATTATATAATAATTTAAATTACTATATAATTAGCTTTTTTTCAAACAAATTTATATCTTATAAAATTCTTTATACCATTCAGCAAATTTTCTGATACCATCTCTTAGGCTAGTGTCTGGTTTGAAGCCAAAATCTTTTTCTAATGGTTTGGTGTCGGCGTAGGTTATTGGGACATCTCCTGCTTGCATTGGGACTAATTTTTTATGGGATTCGAAATCGTAATCTTCTGGTAATACTTTTGCCCTTATTAATTCTTCTTGGAGTATTGTTACAAAATCTAATAAATTTTCTGGGTTGTTGTTTCCAATATTGTAAACTTTGTATGGTGGAATTGGTAGTCCATCTTCTCCGTTTTTTCTTTCTGGTGCCTTTTGCATTACTCTTTTTACACCTTCAACAATATCATCAATATAGGTAAAATCTCTTTTGCAATTTCCGTAATTAAATATTTCTATTGTTTGGTTATTTAAAAGCTTGTTTGTAAATCCAAAATACGCCATATCAGGTCTGCCTGCAGGTCCATAAACTGTAAAAAATCTTAAGCCAGTTGATGGGATATTATATAGTTTACTATAGGCATGAGCCATAAGTTCATTAGATTTTTTTGTTGCAGCATATAAGGATACAGGATTGTCTACCTTATCATCAGTACTGTAAGGAACTTTTTTGTTTGAACCATAAACTGATGATGAAGAAGCATAGACAAGATGTTCAACTCCTTTTGAACCATTGTCATAAGAATGACGACAAGCTTCCAAAATATTATAAAATCCAATCATATTTGAAGAAATATAAGCATCTGGATTTGAAATTGAATATCTTACTCCAGCTTGGGCACCCAAATTTACAACTATATCTGGTTTGTGATCTTCAAATATTTTATCAATAATCTTTTTATTTGAAATATCTTCTTGATAAAATTTGTAAGTAGAATTTGGATTTTCTTTTAGATATTTTTCAATTTCTTCAAGTCTCCATTTTTTGATATTCACATCATAATAATCATTCATATTATCAATCCCAATAATATTTATTGGTGATTGAGTTTTTAATAATTCAAGTACAAGGTTTGATCCGATAAAACCTGCAGAACCTGTAACAAAAACTGTTTTATTTTTTAAATCTATATTATTCATTTTTTTTACCTTAATCTCTTTTGAAAATATCTCTTGTATAAACTTTGTCAATTACATCATCAAGACAAGCATCATATCTGTTTGCAATAATTGCTTGACTTATTTTTTTAAATTTCTTTAGGTTGTTTACTACTTCTGAACCGTAAAAAGTTTCGCCATTTTTAAGAGTTGGTTCATATATAACGACCTTTGCTCCCTTTGCCTTAATTCTTTTCATAACACCTTGGATTGAAGATTGACGGAAGTTATCAGAATTTGACTTCATAGTTAATCTATAAACTCCTATAATTTTTTCCTCCTCTTTTTTAGGATCCCATTTGCTATTTGAAACATAGGCGCCAGCTTTTCCCAAAACTTGATCAGCAATAAAATCTTTTCTAGTCCTATTAGAATCAACAATAGCAGAAATCATATTTTGAGGCACCTTGTCAAAATTTGCAAGAAGTTGTTTGGTATCTTTTGGAAGACAATAGCCACCATAACCAAAAGAAGGATTGTTGTAATGAGAGCCAATTCTTGGATCAAGACAAACACCATTAATAATCTCTTCAGTATTTAATTCCTTACTTTCAGCATAAGTATCAAGCTCATTAAAATAAGAAACCCTAAGAGCAAGATAAGTATTAGCAAATAATTTTACAGCCTCAGCCTCAGTAAAGCCCATAAACAAGGTATCAATATCTTCCTTAATAGCACCGTCTTGTAAAAGATGAGCAAAAATTTCAGCCTTTTCACGACTCTCATCATCACAAGAAACAATAATTCTAGATGGATATAGATTATCATACAAGGCCTTAGATTCTCTTAAAAATTCAGGAGAAAAAATAATATTTTTAGTATTATATTTTTCCCTAACAGATTTAGTGTATCCTACAGGAATAGTTGATTTTATAATCATAGTAGCTGAAGGATTAACCCTCAAAACCAATTCAATAACAGACTCAACAGCAGAACAATCAAAGAAATTTTTCTTACTGTCATAATTTGTTGGTGCAGCTATTACAACAAAATCTGCATTTTTATAGGCATTTTCTACATCAAGTGTTGCTGTAAGATCCAAATCTTTTTCTTTTAAATATTTTTCTATATATTCATCTTGTATTGGAGATTTTCTCTCATTAATTAAATCGACTTTATCTTTAATAATATCAACAGCTGTAACGTGGTTGTGTTGAGATAATAAAGTTGCAATAGAAAGACCAACATAACCAGTTCCAGCAACAGCTATATTGTATTTTTCATTAGAAATTTTTTTGTTTACTTTGTTTTTATCATCTTGAAATAAATCTGTAATTTCAAATTCTAAAGTATCTGATAAAGACTCAAGCTGTTCTATTGATGGAATATAGTTTTGAGATTCTAATTTGCTAATCATAGTCCTGTTTATACCAGTTATTTCTTCTAATTTTTTTTGGGTTAAATTTTTTTCTTTTCTTTTATCAGAAACGGTTTTTGACAATTTCTCTATTGATAGTTTTTTCATTTTTTTCTCCAAATCATTATTATAACTTTTAATTAATAATAACAAAAGCGTGGGAATAAGTCAATTATAAATAACAATCATAAAATAAATTTATAGAAAACAAGATTATAAGCAATTTTAAATAACAAATATTTATGGGTTAATTTATTTGGTTTCTATATTTAAGTATATAATAATCTGGAAGTATTGATATTAAGTTAAAATTATTATAAACTATAAGATAGCTAGAATTTAAAATTCTTGAAATTATTATATTTTAGATTAAAAGGAGAAATTGGATGAATGATAATGAGTTAGACATAATAAGAGTTTTGAAAACTTTTATATGTAATATACATATAATTTTATCTGTAGCCATAGTGTTAGGAGCAGGATTTTTCACAATAAGTAAAGTTTCAGCAGTTCCTACTTATGAAACATCAACGATTATAATGACAGAAAAATCATCGAATGATAGTATTAATGCTACTTATGCAAATCTTTCAAAATCTAATTTGTTGGTATCAAAAGTAAAAAATAAATTAGGGTTAGAGATGTCTTACGAGGAATTTACTAATAAAGTTACAGTTGAGCCGATATCTAACACTAGAATGATTAACATAGTGGTTAAAGATACTATACCAAAAAGAGCTACGGATATTGCAAACCAAACAGCTATAGAACTAAAAAGTGCGATAGGAAAACTTAATAAAAACAGAGTTATAATCGTAGATAAAGCTAGACTGCCTAAAAAGAATATAAATCAAAATTCAAAGAAAAATGGAGCAATAGGATTTGTGTTAGGATTTCTAATAGGAACTTCAATATTATTAGTAAAAGATATAACTGATACAAGAATTAAAAGTGCTGATGAAATGAAAGAATATTATGATATTCCTTTGATAGGAATAATTCCAGATAAGGCAAAAGGAGAATAAGATGATAGAAAATAATGGATATTTAAATAATTCATCTTTATATGATGAGTCTATATATTCTATAAAAACTGCTATAAAATATAACAAGAATTATAGCAAATGTAAGGTTATTGGCATGACGTCTTCAAATCCAAATGAGGAAAATATTGAAATTTTATATGATCTTGCTAAAACTTTTGCCAAAGATTGTCTAAAAGTTGCTATTTTAGATTTTGATTTGAGAATGCCAAAATTAGGAAATATTATAAAAGCTGATAAAAATTTTGGGCTAACAGATTATTTTAATGATGAAATTGCTGTTGAAAAATTATTGTTAAAAGATAAAACAGAAGAAAATTTATTTATTTTATTGGCAGGTCAAAGACCAACAAATCCAACTCAAATACTAGATTCAAAAAAAATAAAAGAATTGATAGAAAATTTATCAAAAGAATTTGATTATATATTTATAAATGTGCCTCCGGTTGATTTATTGGCAGATGGATCAATAATTTCAACTTATTGTGATGGTATTATTGTGGCAGTAAAATACAATGATACAAAAAAAGAAGACCTTGACAAGGCAATTAAAAATTTACAAGAAGTTGATGCAAATATAATAGGTTTATTGATGACCCATGCGCAGGTAGATAAAAATCTATATAAGAGCTATCTTAATAAATAGTTTTTATTTATAGAAAAATAGCTATTAGAAACTTTGGAGGAAAAGATGAAAATCAAAAAAATTATATGTCTTCTTGTTCTTCTAATTAGTTTGAGTTCATGTAAAGAAGAAAAAGAAAATTATCAAAGTAAAAATGTAGATGTAGATACAATTTTTGATAGTGATTTTTCTTATGATTATTCAGATGATGAAGATGAAGAACTTGAAAAATTAACAAAATTGATTAAAAAAAGTGCAAATGAGCTATCAAGTACTGAAGATATAAAAGAAAAAGAAGATAGCAATTTAGGAATAGGAAAAGAATTTGTAATATCATCAAAAACTGATTTTAGAAAAGAACCTTTTGAAGATGAAGATAATATTATAGAAAAAATCCCAAAGAATTCAAAGGTAAATTTAATCAAAAACGTAAAAGTTGATGGACAAAAATGGTCTAAAATTTCTTTTAATGGAAATATTGGTTATGTTAGAAGAAATGCTTTGAAAAATGAGAAGTAAATAGTGTTTTAAATTAAGATTTATAAATACTCTCTTTGTAGATTAAATCTGCAAAGGGGGTATTTTTTTGATAAATTTATTAATTTTTATAGTGTTTTGAATTTTGTGATATAATTTTAAAGTTTAATGTTCAATATTTTGTATTAAAAATTTAAAATGATTAATGGAATATTTTTAAATTGTGAAATAATATATCAAAAGTGTTTATGCAATGTTAAATGAAACAAATTGGCGTTTGTATTTGGCTAATAATTTTCTTGTTTTATTGATGAGAAATATTGTAATTACTTGTTATATTTTTTTATAATTATTTTACAAAATAAATCTGTATTGAAGCTAAAAAAACATTTTCTTTTTTAGAAAATTATGATATACTTTAAAAAAACATATTTCTGGATAGAAAATAATTGAATATAATTTTAGCATTACTATTACATATTAAATTTTTTATTGATTGATGTTAGCATTTACACGTTTTGTTTGTTAATTTTGATAAGTATATTTTTATTTGATTATTTTTCTTGTCCTTAATTTATATTATTATTTATTATAAACCCAAACAGTTTAATATTGGTTAAATACCCCGGCAATCGATATCAAGAGTTTGGATTTTTTTAATTTTATTTTTGTTGCGGTGAAATTATATGGATCCTATAATTTTAATATTTTTGCGACAAATTACACATAAGCTATTTTTTTATATTAAACAATAGTTTTAGCTGTTGTTTATGGAAGGAAGTGGGAGTTTAAAAAGATATTTGGTAGTAAAAAAATATATATTTAGTTTATATATTTGTGCTTAGAGTTTATAGGGCTTTTAAAAGAAAAATGTATTTTTAGGAGATTTTATGAAATATGTTAAAGAATTTTGTTATTTGATTTTTTTCTTGCTACTAGGCTTTGTAGCTAAGAAATTAACTGGGCTACCAATACCTGAACCAGTTTTTGGTATGATTTTTTTGTTTGTTGCTTTGCTATTTAAGATTGTAAAGGTTGAGGATGTTGGAGAAACATCAGATTTTCTAACTTCTATTCTAGCTTTTACTTTTACTCCTCTTGGTGTTGGTCTTATGGTGCAATTTGATGTAATTAAAGATAATGCAATACAAATACTTGTGGTTATGACTATATCTTGCTTAATAACTATGGCAATAACTGCTAAAATTGTAGAAATAGTACAAAAAGTGAGGAAGTAATATGAGCGAATTTTTGAATACTTATATAGCTGATAATGATTTTTTTGGAATTGTTTTGAGCATAGTTATGTTTAGAATAGGAATGATGGTTAGTAAAAAAACTAAAATAGCGTTTTTTAATCCGTTATTGCTTGCTATAATATTTTGTATAGCTTTTTTGAAAATTACTGGTATTAGTTATGATAATTTTAATAAGGGTGGAAAGTACATATCATTTATGATAGCACCAATTACTGTTGCTTTAGTTGTAAGTTTGTATAGAAATATAGATAGATTAAAGGCAAATCTTGTTCCTATTTTAATAGGGGTAATAGTAGGGTCTATTGTTGCTATTTTGTCTGCTTATTTCCTATCAAAGATTTTTAAATTTGATAAGAATTTGACTTTGTCAATGATGCCTCAATCAGTAACTACTCCTATTGCAAAATCGTTGACTGAGGAATATATCGGTAAATTTGGGGCAGATGAAGTGACCATTAAGACTTATGCAGCAATTACTGCAATAACAGTTATACTTAGAGGAACTGTTGGAGCTATATTTGCACCTACAGTTATGAAAATCATGAGAGTAAAAGATTCTGTAGCTATTGGTATTGGTATCGGTACGGCAAGCCACGCGATGGGAACATCAAAAGCTATAGAAATGGGAGAAGTTGAAGGAGCTATGAGTGGATTATCTATTGCTATAGCTGGTATTTGTACAGTTATTTTGATGCCACTTTTTGTAATGCTTTTTATAAGTTAGATTTTTTTGAATTTTGAAATTAAATGAATAAAAAAATTTTTATGTACACAGGAAAAGGCGGTGTTGGCAAGTCTACTATATCAAGCGCTACTGCTATTATTTCTGCAAAAAAAAATATAAATACAATTTTAATCAGTATAGACCAAGCTCATAGTTTATCAGATGTTTTTGGAATAAAAATAGGCGGAGAGATTACTAAAGTCTGTGAGAATTTGTCTGTTCTTGAAATTGATAGCTCAAAAATTTTAGAGGAAAGATTTCCTGATATAAAGGCTGGTCTTGCAGATAGGTTTAGAAAAATAGATTTTTCAAAAGTATCTTATAATTCAAGTGTTGATATGCCATTTATTGCTAATATATTGTCATTGCTTAAAATATTGGATATATATGAAAAGTTTGATTTTGAAAATATAATAGTGGACTGTCCAGCATCAGCATCTACATTTGCTTATCTAAAAATACCAGAAATGCTTTCGTGGTATTTGGAGAAATTTTTTGGAATAGGTAGGGGAATAATTAGAACTTTAAGGCCTGTATCTAAATACAAATATAAAATCAACTTGCCAGATAATCAATCTTTGGATGAAATTGAAATTATTTATAAAAGGCTTATAAAATTAGAGGGGATTTTAAAAGATAGTAGGATTTCAACGGTTAGATTAGTTGGATTGGCTGAAAAAATGGTTTTAGAAGAAAGTAAAAGAGATTTATCTTACCTAAATCTTTTTGATTATAATGTAGATGGATTTTTTGTCAATAGACTTTTTGATGACGATAAGAGTGATTTTGTAAGAAAGAGAATAGAAATACAGTCAAAGCATTTAAAAGAGATTGAAGATTGTTTTTATAATATGCCAGTCTATAAAATAAAATTGATGAAAAAAGATTTAACAAATCTAGAGGATATAGATAAATTTGCAGAGGAATTATCTTTTAAAGATTCAATTTTAGATATAAAACCTATTTGTGAAAGTCATAGTTATGAAAAAATTGATGATGGATATATATTGAGGATAAATATTTCAAAAATTCATGATTATGATGTCTATAAAAAAGGGACAGATATAAATATTAGAGTGGATGATATGAAAAGAATTATTAGCTTGCCAAATATTTTGATTGAATCTTATATTCACAAATGTGTCCGCAATAACGATGAGCTTTATATATATTTAAAAGTAAAACAGGATAAGATATGAGAATTATTATAAATACTGGCAAGGGTGGAGTTGGGAAAACTACAATTTCAGCGCTAACAGCTATAAATATTTCCAAAAGATATAAAACTTTAGTTATAAGTAGTGATCTTGCTCATAGTTTAAGTGATTTGTTTGAAGAAAAATTAAATGATAGTCCCAAGCAGATAGCAAATAATCTTTACGGACTTGAGATTAATCCCATCAAAGAAAGTAAAAAAGCGTGGGGAAATATAAGCTCTTATATGAGAGAGCTTGTAAAAGAAAGTGTAACAACAGAAATACAGCTAGATGAGTTGTCACTTCTTCCTGGATTTGATGATGTATTTTCTCTACTTAAAATTTTAGAAATTTATAAAGAAGGAAAGTTTGATGTTTTGATTGTTGATTGTGGGCCTAGTGGTGAAACAATATCCCTGCTATCGACTGGAGAAAAGTTTAATAATTTGTCGGATTCATTAGTACCATTAGTTAAGAAGTTTAATAGTATTTTTGGAAGCTTTATTGAAAAAAGAACAGACGTTAAAAAGCCAAAAGATATAGTATTTGATGAGTTTATAAGTTTATCAAAGAAATTATACGAACTTGAACGTATATTACAAAATCCAAATATAACAACAATCAGATTTATAAGCAAAGCAAATAAAGTTATAGCAAATGAAACTTTTAGATCTTATAGCCTTATAAATATGTATGGATTTTTATCGGATTGCGTGTTTATTAATATGATATATCCAGAAGAAATTCAACAATCTTCTTATGGAAATCTATTAGATGAAGATAAAACAAATATTATAAAAATAGAAGAATTTTTCAAAGAAAAAAAAGTTTTTAAGATTCACTTACAAGATTATGAAGTTATCGGGTTAAAAGCCTTAAATAAGTTGCATGATAAGATATTTAAAAATCTTAAACTAGAAGATATTTTCGTTAATGATAAAGCGTTTTATATCATAGAAGAAAAAGCTAGTAAGATTATTGTAATAGATTTGAAATATGCTAAAGAAGAGGAGGTAGAAGTTAGAAAAATAGGAAATGATTTAGAAGTTTCTTACTTAAATTATAAAAGAAGATTTAAGTTGGCAGATAATATATCTTCAAGGAAAATAAGCTCATTTTCTTTGCAAGATAACAAGCTTAGAGTTGTAATGGACTATGACTAGAATATGTAAAAAATAAAAATGAGAGGTCGTAAATGATAGAAAATAAAATAGAATTATTTGACACTTTTGCAAAAAATTTAGAAAGTGTTAATGGTACTTGTTATAAAACAAGTAAGAATAATTTAGCAGAGACACTTGTAAATATTTACAAGGACAATGGAATAGAATCAACTTGTATGTTGGAAACAGAGCTTGCAAAAGAAGCAGGAGTAGTTGAAGCTTTTAGAAAAAATGATATTACAGTTTATACTGATCATATTAGACTAAACAGCGAAACAGCTAAAGGCGGAATAACAGAAGTTGCTTATGGCGTGGCTGAGCTTGGTTCTGTTGTACAAGCAAGTGATGAAGTAGATGCTAGGCTTATGGCTATTATGCCAGATTATTATATAGGAATAGTTAAAGGCTCAACAATTGTGGAAAGTTATGATGACATGTTTGACAAACTATCCGAATTAAAACCTTTCCCAAAATATGTAGGTTTTATAACAGGCCCTTCAAGGACAGCAGATATAGAGTGCGTAAGTACAGTTGGTGTTCATGGTCCTTTGCAAATGAGTATAGTGATAGTTACAGATCTATAGGTTTAAGATTATAAGAGGAGATTAATATGGTTGATAATATTAGTTTAAAAGAAGAGATAAAAGATGCGTTAGACAATGCAACTTTAGGTAGAACCCTCGGAAATTTTTGTAAGACTTATCCAAAAAGAAGACTAAATTCTTATCAAGGAATTGATTTTAAAGAAACTCAACAAGCTATAAAAAGAGTAAAAACATTTGCTGCTGAGCATGTTGATGAAATGATAAGTGAATTCAAAAAGAATTGCGAGGCAAGAGGAGGACACGTTGTTGTAGTAAAAAGCAAAGAAGAAGCTGCAAAATGGGTTGAAAACTTTTTAAAAGAAAAAGACATAAAAACAGCCGTAAAATCTAAATCAATGTGTTCTGAAGAAATTCATTTTAATAAGATACTAAAAGATAATGGTGTAGATTGCCAAGAAACTGATTTGGGAGAATTTATTATTTCACTTGAAGGAAATAGCCCAGTACATATGGTTATGCCAGCCTTGCATTTAAATAAGGAACAAGTTGCAGACTATTTTTCAGAATACACTAAAACTAAACACGAACCTATAATATCTGAAGAAGTAAAAACTTCAAGAAGAGTTATGAGAGATAAGTTTAAAAATGCAGATTTAGGAGTTTCAGGAGCAAATGTTGCCGTTGCTGAAACTGGAACAGTATTTACAATGACAAATGAAGGTAATGGTAGAATGGTAGGAACTCTTCCAAAAAATCATTTGTATATATTTGGAATAGAAAAATTTGTAAATTCAATTTCTGATGCTAGATGGATTTTTAAAGCTCTCCCTCGTAATGGTACTGCTCAAAGAATTACAGCTTACTTATCATTGTATACAGGTGCTTGTGAAGTAACTACTGACAAAGAAAGTGATACAAAAGAAGAAAAAGGATTCTATTGTTTGATTATAGATGATCCAGGCAGAAGAGAAATATTGGCTCAAGAGGGTTATAGAGAAATATTTAACTGTATTAGATGCGGAGCTTGTCTTGATGTATGTCCAGCCTTTGCTTTAGTAGGAGGACACGTATATGGTTCCAATGTTTATACTGGAGGAATAGGAACACTTTTAACTCACTTCTTAATTGATAAAGATAGAGCAAATGAAATAGAAAGTGTATGTCTACAATGTGGTAGATGTAATGAAGTTTGTGGTGGTGGACTTCCGATAGCTGAAATGATAATGAAAGTTAGAGAAGAACACGTTAAGGAAAATCCAGATCCAATAAAGAAATTTGCATTAGATGCAGTAACAGATAGGAAACTTTTCCATTCATTATTAAGAATTGCATCTATTGCTCAAGAGCCATTTACTAAGGGCGACACAATGATTAGACATCTTCCAGATTTCGTATCAGGAATGACTGGAGGAAAAGTTTTACCATCAATAGCAAAAGTTCCGCTTAGAGATATTTTTGATGAAATTGAACAAAATGTAGAAAATCAAAAAGGAACAGTGGCTTTATTTGCTGGTTGTTTACTTGATTTTGTATATGTTGATACAGCTAAATCTTTGATTAAAAATATGAACTCAATAGGATACAAAGTAGAGTTTCCTCTAGGTCAAGCTTGTTGTGGTTGTCCTGCAAGTAATATGGGTGATGTCGAAAATGCTAGAAAAGAAGCAGAAATAAATATAAAAGCCATGGATGCAGAGAAATACGATTATATTCTTCTTGCTTGTCCATCATGTACTCATCAACTTCAATCTTACAAAGATTTCTTTGAACAAGGAAGTGAAATGTATGAAAGAGCAAAAGTTTTGGGAGAAAAATGCGTAGATTTTTGTAAATTATTCCATGAAAAAGATGACAAAGTAAATGCAGGAGATGGAAAAGAAGTAAAAGTTACTTACCATGATTCATGCCATTTAAAGAGAACTTTGGGAGTTTATGAAGAACCTAGAGATTTACTTAAAAATACAGAAGGCGTAGAATTTGTTGAGATGGAAGATAGCGATAACTGCTGTGGATTTGCAGGCTCTTATAATGTTTTATATCCAGATATTTCATCAAAAATATTAAAAAACAAAATAGAAAATATCAAAAATTCTGGAGCAGATGTGGTTGCTGTGGATTGTCCAGGTTGTATGATGCAAATTAGAGGAGGACTTGAAGCAGAAGGTCTTGATATTAAGGTAAAACACACTTCAGAAATAATATCTGAAAAGAGAGGATTAATCTAAAAATGAATTTTGCAATAAGTGAATGTTTAGCAAAAGAATCAAAGCAAACTATTCTAGATGATTTAATTGATAAAACACTTGTAGAAATGAGAGAAATCTTAGGAGATTACAAGCAAAGCCAAAAGCTCTATAATATTATTGAGAATACTTTGATTTCTAGCGGAAAGATGATTAGAACAAAGCTTTTGATTTATATAAGTCTGATTGGAGAAAACCAAATTTCAGATAAAATAATTAGTCAATGCGCTGCAGTAGAAATAACTCATCTAGCATCACTTATTCACGATGATATAATAGACGATTCGCTAATTAGAAGATCACATAGGTCAATTCAATCAAAATATGGCAAAGATGTAGCTGTATTTGCAGGCGACTATATGATATCTAAAGTATTTAGTTACTTGGCAAAAAAAGGACTTGTCGAAGAAATTTCTATAATATCTGACACTATTAGAGATATGTGCAATGGCGAAGTTGGTCAAAATTTAATAAAATACAGACTAGATATTAGTGAAAAAGAATATTTTGAAAATATTTGCGGAAAAACTGCTTCATTTTTTAAAACAGTTTGTTATTTTGGAGCGAAAAATGCTGGATTCAATCAAATTGATATTAATAAAATGGTTGAATTTGGAAAAAACTTAGGCTTGATGTTTCAATTGAGAGATGACATTTTAGATTTATTCTCAAGTAAAGATGAAACAGGAAAAGGAGAGTTTGTTGATGTAAAAGAAGGAGTATACACATATCCTATATTATCCAGCATAAATGATGACAAGTATGGAGATGAAATATATAAGTTGCTTAATAAAAACAAAGAAGTAAGTCTTAATTATGACGAATTGCTTACATTAAGGCAATTACTCATAGAATCAAAAGCTTGTATTTTAAGTTCAAAAAAAATCAAGGAATTTGCCGATAAAAATAGGTTGATACTAGCAAGTCTTCCAATTAGAGAATCTGATTACTTATATAAGATTTTAGATAAGATAGAGAAAAACTAATGAAAACTTATCAAAAGATGACATTAAAAAACATAATTAATTTTGCAAATCCAAAATCATTTGTAGCATCTATTATTCCTTCGATTTTTGGGATTTTGATGCTGATAAAATCAGGATATTCCATAAGTTTATTAAGATCTTTGGGTTTGGTTTTATCGTGTGTTTTCCTACAATCATCCGTAAATACTATAAATGATTATAGTGATTTCATAAATGGAGTAGATAGTAAGGAAGATAACTTAAAAGAATCTGATAATATTATGTTCTATAATTGTATTAGACCAGAAAGCGTTAGAAATTTAGGGCTATTTTTTCTAACGATTGGAATTGTGTTTGGACTTTTAACTTTAGAAAGTATAAATTATAAAAGTATCATCATAGGGATAATCGGAGTAATAACGGTTTTAAATTATTCAATGGGACCTTTACCTATTTCATATCTTCCAGTAGGAGAAGTATTTAGCGGAATAGTGATGGGAGGATTAATACCTATCGGTGTTTTTAGCGTAATTTCAGAAAAAACTGATTTTACAATTATGGGATATGCAATGCCTTTTATAATAGGGATTTCATTAATTATGATGAGTAACAATTCAAGTGATATAGAGAAAGATAAAAAAGCAAATAGAAATACACTTGCTGTTGTTATGGGTAGGAAAAATATTAGAATTTTATATAAAATATTAATTATAGTGTGGTTTATATCACAATCCTATCTAGTCCTTTATTTTGGAGGGTATAAAGCTTTAATCATAGATTTAATCATATTCTTTTTAAAAAGAAAATTTATATTTAGAATTTTTACAGCAAGCCTACTTCCTCAAGATAGAGTTAGGCAAATGATGGATATAGGGCTTACAAATATTTTATTAAATTTCAGTTATTTAGTAATAATAGTCATAAGTTTAATAGGAGAATAATATGGAGAAAAGCAAAAAAGTTTATGAAATATTTCAAAAAATTTCGCCATATTATGACAAGGCTAATGATAGGATAAGCCTAGGATTACAAAAAAGTTGGAAAGAAACATTAGTAAAGGATATTTTGAAAAATATCAAAAATGATGAAAAAGTATTGGATGTTTGCTGCGGAACAGGAGATATAGCAATAGAAATAGCTAAAAAGAGTGATGCAAAAGTTGTTGGTGTAGATTTTTCAGAAAATATGCTTAGGATATCAAAAGAAAAATCAAAAAAAATAAATAACATAACTTTATTAAAGGCAGATGCAAAAAATATTCCATACGAAAATTCAACATTTGATTATGTAACGATATCTTTTGGTTTAAGAAATACAGATGATTATGAAAAAGTAATAAACGAAATGGTTAGATTAGGAAAGAAAGGAATATATATATTAGATTCCTTTCCAGTAGAAAATAAAATTATAAAACCATTTTATAAATTATTTTTTAAATATCTAATGCCAGTCCTTGGTGGAGGTATTAGAAGATATAAAGATTATATGTGGCTATATGAATCAACGAAGAATTTTATCAGTCCAAATGAAATAATAAAAATCTGTGAAAGATTTGGAGTTGAGAATATTGAAGTAAAAAAAATGCTCTTTGGAGCTTGCGTAATGATCAAAGGGCAAAAATTATAATTCAACACATGGGGGAAACAATGAGTGAAGATAAATTTGATGTTATAATTGTAGGAGGCGGTGTTGCAGGATTATCTGCAGCTATAGTTTTAGCAGAAAATGATTTAGAAGTTATGTTGGTTGAAAGAGGAGACTATTGTGGAGCAAAAAATGTGACAGGAGGCAGGCTATATGGTCATAGTTTAGAAAAAATAATACCAAATTTCGCCGAAGAAGCTCCGATAGAAAGAAAAGTAGTAAAAGAAAAAATATCAATGATGAGTGAAAAATCATCTTTTGATATAGGATTTTCATCAAAAGCTCTTGGCAAAGATAAAGATTCATCCTATGTAGTATTGCATAGTAAGTTTGACCAATACCTAGCAGATAAAGCAGAAGAAGCAGGAGTTTCAATAATAAGTGGAGTTTTAGTAGAAAAATTACTTGTAGAAGATGGAAAAGTAGTAGGTATTGATGCTACAGGAGAAGAAGTATTTGCTGATGTAGTAATAATAGCTGATGGAGTAAACTCATTACTTTCTCAACAATTAGGAATAAAAAAAGAACTAGAACCTCATCAAGTAGCAGTTGGAGCTAAAGAAGTTATTGAATTATCAGAAGAAATAATCAATGAAAGATTTAATCTAGAAAGCGATGAAGGTATGAGCTGGCTTTCATGTGGCGATCCAACTATAGGAGGATTTGGAGGAGGCTTTATTTATACAAATAAAGATTCCATATCTATCGGAGTAGTTGCAACATTATCAGATATAGGTTATGCAAATACAAAAATAAATGATTTGTTAGAAAGATTCAAAGAACACGATAATGTAGCACCATTTATAAAAGGTGGAAAAACAATAGAATATTCAGCACACCTTGTTCCAGAAGAAGGCATTCATATGATTCCAGAATTATATGGAGATGGTTTCCTTGTAGTAGGAGATGCAGCAGGTTTTTGCGTAAACCTAGGTTATACAGTAAGAGGAATGGATTTTGCAATTGAAAGTGGTAGACTTGCAGCACTATCAATAATAGCTAGCAAAGAAAAAGAAGATTTCAGTAAAGAAAGCTTATCAATTTATAAAAAACTTTTAGAAGACAGCTTCATAATGAAAGATTTAAATACTTTCAAGGCATTCCCAACAATATTAAGCAGAAGAGAAATTTTTAAAGACTTCCCAGAAATTATTAACGATGTAGCAGAAAGAGCTTTCAAAGTAAATGGCGAAGATTCCAAAGGATTTATAATGGGAACAGTAAACGACCTTGCAAGTAGAATGAGCGCAACACAATTATCAAACTTTATTTCCGCAGTAATGGAGGCACTATAAATGAAAAGAATGAGCATAGAAGATAAATTAGGTCTTGATATATACCATACAGATGAGCATAATTCACATATCGATGTAGATACAGACTACAAAGATGAAGAAGAAATAAATAAACTTTTAATGGCATGTCCAGCAGGTTGCTACACCTATGTAGATGGAGTTTTTGGTTTCAGTCACCTTGGCTGCCTAGAATGTGGAACCTGTAGAATCCTATCACATGGAAAAATTGTAAAAGATTGGAAACATCCACAAGGAGAAGTAGGAGTAACTTTTAGACAAGGCTAAAGATAAGAAAATAAGAAAAAATTAGAAAATAATTAATCCACTAATCATAAAATTCGATATAAGACTAAAAATAAAAAACAGCATTGTAAAAAATCTGATATGTACCCTCTTTACTGGACAAACCAGTAAGGAGGGTATTTTTTATTAAATTTATAAAAGAAGACATAATAAAGAAAAATTCCCAAATATAAAAGATGCTAGAGAAGGTAATTAAAAATTTATTTTGATGAAAAATTGCTTAGGCTAGAAAAATATTTTGCAAAATAAAAAGTAAATAGTTTTTCAAATAAAAATTAATTTAATTAAACCAAATTGTATTAATTAGTAGATAATAATTCGAAAAAATTAATTACATTGAATAATAAATTCTGATAAATTTTAATAATGTTATTTATATAACGAAAATTATCTGTTAGATAAAAATAATGTTGACATTTAGGGACGATCTCATATAATGATAGTGATAAAAGATTAACAAAGAAAATTTATAAGGAGAAAATTATGACTATTACAACATTTCAAGTTCCTAGAACTATTGTTCACGGTGTGGACAGTCTTGAATATTTAAAAAATTTAGAGGGCAAGAAAGCTGTTCTTGTTACTGGTGGACATTCTATGAAAAAATTTGGCTTTTTGGACCAAGCTAAAAAATATTTGGAAGAAGCTGGTATGGAAGTTATGATTCTTGATGGTGTTGAACCTGATCCTTCTGTAAAAACTTGTCTTGAAGGTGGCAAAAAAATGGAAGAATTTGGTCCTGATTGGATTATTCCAATTGGTGGTGGCTCTGCAATGGATGCTGCAAAGGCTATGTGGATTTTCTATGAACATCCTGGATATAGTTTTGAAAAATTGGCAGCTTTTGACAATCCACCACTTAGAACAAAGGCAAAAATGGCTTGTATTCCATCAACATCAGGAACTGCTTCAGAAATAACAGCATTTTCTGTAATTACTGATACAGAAAAAGAAATCAAATATCCATTAGTTCATCCTGATTTTGTTCCAGATGTAGCAATTTGTGATCCAGTTATTGCAAGCAAAATGCCACCATTAATCACAGCTCAAACAGGAATGGACGTTATGACTCACGCAGTTGAAGCTTTCGTTTCAACAGCAGCAGATGATTATACATCTCCACTTGCAATTAGAGCAATCGAGCTTGTTTTTGGAAATCTTAAAAAAGCTTATGATAATGGCGAATATATAGATGCAAGAGAAAAAATGCACGATGCATCAACCCTTGCTGGAATGGCATTTTCAAATGCATCACTTGGAATAGTTCACTCAATGGCTCATAAAATCGGAGGAATTTTCCACTTAACACACGGAGAAGCAAATGCAATTATGCTTCCATACATCATTGATTACAATAGAAAATCAACAGATAGGTATGATGAATTGGAAAAAATTCTTGGAATTGATGATATTGCAGAAGAAATTAGAAAATTAAACGAATCAGTAGGACTTACTGCAAATATAAAAGATGGTAAAAATACTGTAATTGAAGAAGATAAATTCTTAGAAGTTTTGGATAAAATGAGTGAAAATGCATTCAAAGATGCTTGTACACTTACAAATCCAAGAGAAACTTCTCCAGAAGATATTAAAAAAATCTATGAGGCTGCATATTACGGCAAAAAAATAGATTTTTAATTTGAATAAATCCTTAAAAAATAATTACTAAAAAATATAAATCGATTAGCAAAAAACAGGAGCGAGAGTTCCTGTTTTTATTTTCTTTAGTTTTGAGCTGGGAATTTTTTTCTAAAGAATTTGTTGAATGGTTGGATAAAATTAATAAATGAGATCTCTCGACTGCGCTCAAGATGGGGTATTGCGGTAATCTGTTAGTATCTTCGAATTTATCTTAATTGACTAAAGATTTATTATTTTTTTGTAGATAAATAGTTTCAATTTGATTTATTTTAATCAGATACTTGATTTTTTGTGAAATTATTTACTGCCATTATTTAAAAATGTAAATAAATAAATAAAACTTTAGGAACTAAATAAATAAAAAAATTACCCATCTCGACCAAGAGAAACGAAGTGGAGTGCGTGGAGAGATCTCTTTTGTTTTTTGGATTTTATTTTCTTTATCAATGAATTAAAAGTTTTTACCTATTAAAATTATATTTTTTTAAATTTTACAAAAATTTATTATTATGGTACTATAAATGTAACAAAAAATGTACTAAAAATGTAACCAAGGATTTTGATATGGAAGTTGAGATTGAAAATAGGATTAGGGAATTTAGGAAAGAGAAAAATCTTTCTCAGCACAAATTGGCAAAGCTTGTTGGGCTTAAAAGAAGGTCAATTATGGCTTATGAAAATAATACTATTAGTCCAAGTCTTGAAACTGCCTACAAAATTTGTAAGGTTTTGGATAAGGACATCAAAGAGGTTTTTATTTTTAAATAAGGAGAGAAAATGGGATTTTTATTTAATGATGTGGATGAATTTAGGGAAAAAATAAAGGAAAAATTCAAAAATACTGACTCTTATTTATTTGCTATTAAACATAATTCAACTGGCAAGGGATTTTTGAAATTATTTTTTAGTAATTTGTATAACACAGTAGATTCTTCAAGGACTTTTATTTTGCATTTTAATGAAAAGGGGATTTATGAAAAGGAAGTTTCAAATTCTACTAAGGGCGATTTTATTCTTATGCCTTGGGATGAAATTGAAGTTTTTGAAATTGTTGAAGAATCTAGAAAAGCTTTTATAAATTTTTCTCATTTGGGCAAAAATATTTCTTATGAGATTGATTTTGATGGGAAAATGGATGTTGATAATAGGAAAAATTTTGAAAATTTAAAGGAAGAATCTTGGTATAGATTATAAATTTTTTGAAATTTTTTGAAAAATTTGAAAAAATCAAGCAATATTGTATAATTAATTTTAAGTAAATAGGACTTATAGGATTTACAGTAGGAAAAATTTGGGATAATTTTTTTGAAATTACAGGATTCTTTGTCCAAGGTTGGCTTTCTACTTAGTGAAAGCATGGAGTATAAAAAGAAGTGGTACCGCATTTATATGCCTTCTTATGCTCTTTTTTTGTGCTTAAAAATAAAGAAAATTTTAAAAATAAAGGAGAAATATATGAAATTTAAATACCCAAAAGAATATGATTCAGTTTTTGATGAATTAAAAGACCGTGGATATTTTGAGGCTTCTACTGATGAGGAAGAATTAGCTGAAAAATTAAAAAATGAAAAATTAACTTTTTATTGTGGATTTGATGCAACTGCAGATTCTTTGACAGTTGGTCACCTTATCCAAATTATGGTTATGATGAGAATGCAAAATTATGGTCACAGACCAATTGCTCTTCTTGGTGGAGGAACTACAATGATTGGGGATCCTTCTGGAAGAAGTGACATGAGAATGGTAATGACCAAGGAAAGAATCGACCATAATGCCAATTGTTTTTACAAGCAATTTCAAAGATTTTTGGAATTTGAGAATGAAGGAGAAGATTCCGGCGACAAGGCTATAATGGTAAATAATGGAGATTGGTTATTAAATCTTCCTTTTGTAGATTTTTTAAGGGATGTTGGATCAAATTTCCTTGTAAATGAAATGCTAAAAAAAGATGCCTACAAAAATAGGATGGACAAGGGTCTTACATTTTTTGAATTTTCCTACATGCTTTTACAATCTTACGATTTTCTAGAATTATACAGAAGACACAACTGCACCCTTCAAATCGGAGGATCTGACCAATGGTCAAACATTATCGGTGGTTATGATTTAATTAGAAAAAAAGAAGATGAAAAAGTTTATGGAATGACTTTTAAACTTTTGACAACTGCTGATGGAGTGAAAATGGGCAAAAGTCAAAAGGGAGCTGTTTGGCTTGATGAAGAAAAAACTTCAGCTTATGAGCTTTTCCAATATATGAGAAATGTTGACGACAGGGACGTAGAAAAATTTCTTTTGATGTTAACTTTCCTTCCAACTACTGAATGTAGAAAATTAGGAAACGGCAAAGATGCAAAAGAAATAAATCATGCAAAAGAAGTTTTGGCTTATGAAATTACAAAATTAATTCACGGGGAAGAAAAAGCAAAAGAAGCCCTAGAAGCATCAAAAGCCCTATTTTCTGGTGATGGAGACGAGTCAGCAATGCCAACAACTGAAATTAAAAAAGAAGAATTACCTATGGGAATTTTGACACTTTTGACAAAATTAGGTTTAACAAAATCAAATTCTCAAGCAAGAGATTCAGTAAAGGGCGGCGGAGTAAGTGTAAACGATGAAAAAATAACCGACCCAAGATTTGAAATAAAAGAAGAACTATTTGAAGAAGGAAAAATAATAGTAAAAAAAGGCAAAAAAACCTTCCACAAAGTTACAATAAAATAAGAATAGAGCTTAGATAATATTTTATTTTAAAATAAAATTAAGCTACGTACCATCTCGACTAAGGGAGTGAAACGAACGCACGGAGAGATCTTATGAGATTTCTCGACTCACTACGTTCGCTCGAAATGGATATTTTTTGGTTTGTCAACAGTCTTTATTTTATTTTTAAAAAAATTAAGCTAGTAGCATTTTTTGAAAAATTTTATATCAGAAAATTTGGGGTATAATAATTTAGAAAAATAAAATTTAAGGAGAACATTATGAAAATTTCAGCTAGAAATACAATCAAAGGAAAAGTAGTAGAAGTTGTTGAAGGTGCAGTTAATGGAATTGTTAAAATCGATATAGGAAACGGAACTATAATCACATCATCTATTACAAACAACGCTATCAAAGAACTTGGTCTTGAAGAAGGCAAAGAAGCTTATGCTGTAATTAAAGCAAGCAACGTTATGGTAGCTGTTGACTAATAAATAATAAATAAGGACAAATTTGGTTCGCAAAAAAACCAAGTTTGATCTAAAACCAGAGTAGGCATTAAAGCTTACTCTGTTTTTTTGTGCTGTTTTTTTATTTCATAATTTTTTATTGAATCCAATAAATTTTTTTCTAATTTTTAAATTTTATATTTTCTTATAAATATTTTTTACAATTTTAATTTTAAATTCGATCCTATATTTTGCCAATTTTTTCTTATATATTTTAAATTGGAAAAAATGGACAAAAACGCTATAATATAGGTATATATAAAAAGAAATTTAGTTTTATTAATTTTAAAAAGGAGAATTTATGTATAAAAATGCTTATTATATAACAACGCCAATATATTATCCAAATAGCAACTTACATATTGGTAATGTTTATACTTCAGTTATTGCTGATGTTTTGAAAAGATATAAGGCACTCAGGGGATTTGATGCTTATCTTACAACTGGAACTGACGAACACGGTCAAAAAATAATGAATGCAGCTCTTTCTCATGGATCTAAGCCTCAAGAATTTGTTGATAGAATTGCAGGCGAAACAAAAGTTTTGCTTAAAAAACTTGATATTGATTATGATTCATTTATTAGGTCAACTGATCCAAAACACGAAGAAAATGTAAAAAATATTTTCCAATATTTGTATGATAAGGGAGATATTTACAAGGGCCATTATGACGGATATTATTGCGAATCTTGCGAATCTTATTTTACTGAAAGCCAACTTGATGATGGAAATTGTCCTGATTGTGGAAGAGGAGTTAATCATCGTAAAGAAGAATCATATTTTTTTAGACTTTCAAATTATACTGATAAATTAAAGGAACTTTTCAAAGACCATCCAGAATTTCTTGAGCCTAAATTTAGGCAAAATGAAATGTTAAATAACTTTATAAACAAGGGTCTTGATGATCTTTCTGTTTCTAGAAATACTTTTGATTGGGGAGTTGATGTTCCTTTTGACAACGAGCACGTTGTTTATGTTTGGATTGACGCCCTATCTTGTTATTTGACAGCTATTGGTTATGGCTATGACATGGAAAAATTCAATAAATATTGGCCAGCTGGTGTTCATTTAATTGGAAAAGATATTGTAAGATTTCATACAATAATTTGGCCAGCACTTTTGATGGCTTTAGATATTCCTCTTCCTAGGAAAGTTTTTGCGCATGGTTGGATTTTGTTTGACAATGACAAGATGAGTAAATCTAAGGGAAATATTATGTATCCAGAACCACTTGTAGAGTTGTATGGAACTGATTCTTTGAAATATTTCCTACTTCGTGAATTTAACTTTGGAGCTGATGGAAACTTCCTTTCAAAGAAATTTATGGATAGGTACAATTCTGACCTTGTAAATGATTTGGGAAACTTACTTTCAAGAACTGTTTCAATGATTTCAAAATACAATGATGGAATTATAAAAAAAGGCTTGGAAGAAGATGAAATTGATGGCGAATTGATTGCCTTGGCTGAAAAAACTTATGAAGATTTTACAAAATTAATGGACGAATTTAAGTTTAATGAGGCTTTGGAATGTTTGTGGAATCTTGTAAGAAGATCAAATAAGTATGTTGACCAAACTGAGCCATGGATTTTGGGACGTGAAGAAAAATATGACAGATTAAATACAGTTTTATATAATCTTGCTGAATCTTTAAGAATTATTGCCCAAATGCTTGAGCCTGTTATGAGAAATACAACAGAAGAAATTTTAAGACAATTGGGAGTAGAAAATCAAGGTTTTGAATCTGCTCATAAATTTGGTTTGATTAAAGAAGGAACTAAAGTTAGTAAAGGCGAAAATTTATTTAACAGACTTGATACAGAAAAAGAACTTGAAAAACTTCATGCTTTAAATAATGAACTTGTTGAGAAAAGACTTGGAGTTAAAAAGGAAGAAGAAAAAGAAGAGGAAATCCAATCAAAACCACAAATTAAAATTGATGATTTTGACAAACTTGACCTTGTTGTTGGAAAAATTTTGGAAGTGAACGACCATCCAGATGCCGATAGACTTCTTGTTTTTAAAGTTGATATTGGAAGTGAAACAAGAACAATTGTTTCAAGCATAAAAGAATTCTACAAAAAAGAAGAATTACTTGGTAAAAATATTGCTGTAATCAAAAACCTAAAACCTGTAAAAATGAGAGGAATTTTATCAGAAGGAATGCTTCTTGCTGCAGGAGATGATGCAGTTTTACTTACAACAATCAAAGACTGCAAACCAGGTACGGTGATTTCTTAATGAAATTAATAGATTCACACGCCCATTTAACGAGTGATGATTTTAATGAGGACAGATCTTTTCTTATAAAGGATCTGTCTAATTTTGCTGTAAATTCTGTAATTCTTCCAGCTTGTGACTTAGAAAATTCTTATGAAACTGTAAAACTTGCAGAAAAATATGAGAATTTGTATGCCCAAGTTGGATTTCATCCAGAAAATATAGAATCATTTGATGATTCTTCTATAGAAAAATTAGAAGATTTAGCAAAAAATCCAAAAGTTGTAGCAATTGGAGAAATTGGACTTGATTATTATTGGCAAGATGACAACAAGGATGAGCAAAAAGAAATTTTTATCAAGCAGTTAGATCTTGCAAGAAAATTAAAGCTTCCAGTCGTAATTCATTCCAGAGATTCGGTTGATGATTGTTTGGAAATTTTAAAAGATTATCCGGATTTAAAAGTTCAAATTCACTGTTTTGCTTATTCATATATCCATCTTATGGAATGTATGAAAAGAGGATATTATATTTCAATTGGTGGAGTTGTAACTTACAAAAACGCTGACAATGAAAAAAATGCGGCCATAAATGTAGATTTGGATAAGCTAATGCTTGAAACAGACTGTCCATATCTTTCTCCAGAGCCTTACAGGGGAATGAGAAATGATCCAAGAAAAATTGTGGAAGTTGCAAGAGAAATTGCGAATCTTCGTGGGATGAAATTATCAAAACTTGCAAAAAGAACAAGCAAAAATGCTATGGAATTTTTTAATATAAAGTAGGTAATATGATAAAAGAAACAATAGTAGTTGAAGGAAAAGACGATATAAGTAATATAAAATCAGCGGTCGATTGCGAAATTATTGCGACAAACGGCCTTGCTTTTGGCAAAGATTTGATTGAAAAATTAAAAGAAATTGACAAAAGGTGTGGAATAATAATTTTTACTGATCCAGATTTTGCAGGAAAAAAAATCAGGGCAAAAATTTCCAAAGAAATTCCAAACGCTAAGCACGCTTACCTTGATAGGAAAAAAGCAATCAAAAAGGGAGATTTGGGAGTAGAAAACGCCTCAAAAGAAGATATAATTGAGGCTTTAAAAAATGCTCATGCAACAAAAAGTGAAAAAAGAGAAGAATTTACCATGAAAGACCTTTTGGACAATAATCTAACCCTTACAAACGACAGCAGAAACAGAAGGGAAAAACTTGGCGATATTTTATCCATAGGATATTTTAATTCCAAGCAACTTTTATCAAAACTAAATTCCTTTGGCATAAGTCGAGAAGAATTTGAAAGTGCGGTTGAAAAATTATGAAAAAATTATATTCACCAAAAACAATAAAAACAATCCAAGACCTTTACGGTTTTAAATTTAGCAAATCTTTGGGACAAAATTTTTTGGTAGATAAAAATTTTGTAGATAAAATTATAGATTTATCAGAAGTAGAGGGCGAAAATATTTTAGAAATTGGACCGGGGATTGGAACAATCAGCCAAGAGATGGCAAAAACTTGCAAAAAACTTGTGGTAATAGAAATAGATAAGACTTTGATTCCAATTCTAAATGACAATTTGGGCGAATTTTCAAATGTCGAAATAATAAATGCAGATATTTTAAAAACTGACCTTGAAAAAATTGCCAAAGAAAAATTTGATGGAGAAGATTTTAAAGTTGTTTCAAACTTGCCATACTATATAACAACTCCAATAATTGAAAAATTATTTGAAGAAAATCTTTCATGCAAGGACATGACTATTATGGTTCAAAAAGAAGTTGCAGATAGGATGAAGGCAGATGAAAAAAGCAAAGACTATTCATCACTTTCAGTTTTTATAAAATATTATGCACAAATTACTGGACAATTCAAAGTTCCAAAATCAGTTTTTATGCCCCAACCAAAAATAGATTCCCAAGTATTAAAATTAAATTTGAGATTGTATGACGAAAATGTTAATACAAATACCCTATTTAATATAGTAAGAGCAGGATTTAATAAAAGAAGAAAAACCATATTAAATTCCCTATCAAGCGTGATAGAAAAAGAAAATTTAAAAGAAATTTTGGGAAAATTAGACCTAAAGGAAAATCTTAGAGCAGAAAATCTTTCTCTTGACGATTTTATAAAAATAGCCAATGAATTTGAAAAAATAAAAGGGTAGATTGAAAGAGATTATCATTTGAGTATAATAATCGTATTAGAAAAAAAGATTTATAAAAAAAGATTGGAGAAAATATGAAAAAAGTAACAATTTACACATCAAACACCTGCCCACATTGCAAGGCAGCAAAAAATTATTTAAAAGAAAATAATATAGATTTTGAAGAAAAAAACGTAGACGAAGATAGAAGTGCAATCGACTATCTAGTAGAAAATGGCCACAGAGGAGTTCCGGTAATAAATATAGACGGAGAAGACATTGTAGGCTTTAATAAAGAAGTTGTAGATGAAAAATTAGGATTATAAAACAAAAACCCATCAGAGCAAAGAGAAATCTCAAAATTAGTTAAATATACAGAAATATCTAACAAAAGAGATCTCTCGACAAGCTCGAGATGGGTTGTTTTTTTATTTATGTAATTACTTTGAAATTACTTAGATTTATTTTAATTTTTTTATTTCTGAATTAAGATTTTCAAGTGAGATCATTTGAGTTCTAGCTAGATTTCTGAGCTCCATCATTCTTTCTTTTTGTCCAACGCCTTTTCTTATTAGGAGTGCATTGTAGCTTTCCATATTTGCAAGGACTAAAAGCTCGTTTAGATTTGCATAGTCCCTCATATTTCCTTTCAAATTAGGATTTTCTTCTCGCCACTGTTTTGCTCTTTTATTAAAGAGAGCCACATTAAGCATATCAGCTTCATTTGCATATTTAAAAGATAATTGCTCATTCGTCAAATCATCTAGCAAATATTCTTTTATAGCATCAGTATGGATTTTATAATTTATTTTTGATATTTCTCTATGTAGATTCCATGTTAATGATAAATTTGAATTTTCATCTGCCTTTAATCTCTTATAATCTTGAATAATATATAGTTTAAATTCTGGAGAAAGCCAAGATGCAAATTCCATTGCTATATCATAATGAGCATAAGTACCACCATATCTACCAGCTTTTGAAACTATACCAATAGCTTGTGTTGATTCTATCCATTTACTTGGTGTCATTGTAAATCTGTTTAGTCCTGACTCGTTTCTAAAGGTGTCGAATTGCACACGGTTAAATTTCGGATTGTTAAGAACCTCCCATAAGCCTATAAATTCAAGAGTGTTCCTATTTCTCATCCAGTTTTGAATAACAAATCTTGGGTCATCTGTGTTTTTATATTTTGCTATATCTGTTAGACTTAAATAATCATTTTTAAAATCTTTTGTATAAACTTGAATAGAAAATCCTTTAGCGGAGATTTCTTCTTTTTTTAATTTTGACATTTACTAAACTCCTTATGTTGGTGTACTCTTTACAAGAATTATTATATAATAAATGCTCTAAGTATAAAATCAAATATTAAATTTTAGATTATTAAAAGCTATTATTTACTTTGAAGATAAAAAAATTTAATAATAAAAATACAATGCTAAAAATGTTAATCAAAAATAAATACAAAATCAAATAAAAACTTTAGCTTAAAAGTAAATAAAATCAGTCGCCCATCTCGAGCTTGGTCGAGAGATCTCTTAAATTAAATTTATCTAATCATTAAATAAATTCAAGCATTATCTAAATCTTTTGCTAATCCAAACATTCTATTTGTAAATAAAATAATTTATTCCACAAAAAAAAGTGAGCTTATCGCTCACTTCAGACTGTAGACAAAGTAGATGAAAAA